>JAGXGJ010000099.1 GCA_024636875.1 Methylococcaceae bacterium
AACAAGGGGATGGCTCACATGCTCTCCAATGACTCGACGCGATTTCGTAAAGCCTGCATTTTCACTACGCTAACGCTTCGTGAAAACACATGCACTATCGCTTCTGGGGACTACTCGACTCCTGTCTCGCAGCGAATGAATAATGCAAAAAAACGGATGCCTTTTATTATCTTCGGTATGGCAATGCTATTCAATGTGGCAGCGTTTGCTACAGAGGTTGATGATTCCATTTCAAGTTGCCTCAAGGCTTGGGGCACGCATCCGTTTGGTAAGAACCCTCAATACAAGACACTCGGAACGTCGATCAAAGTGTTCGGTATCGGGGAAAACCCCGCAGATACCGAGCGCACGAGCTCACCATCGCTGGTCTTGGTCAATCCGGGCGTTAATATCATGGGCGGGACAACGATGGAGCTTCTAAATCCAAACGGCTGGTACTGCTTCCAATCGAACGTCAATGTGATGGGTAAGCTGAGTATCAAGGCTGACTGCAAGGCCCATCTGGCAGCGGCGTCCAATGGCGTCACCGTGCTCGGCTCCAACTCGGACAATAAAAGCGTGACCGTAATGGGTTCAACGCAGATCGAGCTTGTTGGCTGCGAATAACAAGGCAAACCGTAATCCGTGCGCAATAACGCAGAGTATTGCGCCGCATGCCCCCTCTTAATTACAACTCAGGAAACTTATTTATGAATAAAATGCTTGTTGTCTTACTTTGCACCCTGTTGCTCATTGCTTGTGGCAATAATAACACTAAGCCCAATACAGTAGCCGTCGACAGCGGCTTAAGCTCACCCACCAAAGATGTTAATGAAAGCAGCTTACCCACACCAACCAAAGATATTCTGGTAATCGAAGGGGATTTAAATAAAGAATATACCATATTAGGACAAGTAGAAGCTGTACCAAATAAAGGCAAATCAATTTATTCAAATCAAATTGATGCCAACAATCAGGCAAAGGAATTTTTGAAAAAAGCAGCATTTGCCAAATATGGTGAAAAAGTGGACGCAATCATCAATTATAGAGTGCTAAGAAGCATTAAAGGAGGATTTTGGGGCGCTTTTGTAACAGCTTATGGCGCAACTAATCTTGCGACGCAAGCCGAGGGAATCGCGGTGTCATTTAAAGATAATGAAAAGGAGGTTTCCTCAACAGAGGAAAGTCAACCAATTTCGACTGTAGCCAAAGGAAAATCAACATCTCGGAAAAAAAGAGCAAAGGCGCAATAGACCTCTAGGCCGGGTACGCTGTTTATGCCCGGCATTTCTAGCCTGGCGGGATAGGTAGAGGTGCTAGTCGAAACACACCATAACCAATCACCGATATGATGTGTTTTGTGTTGCTCTTCTATTGTATCCAACTTACTATTTGCCATAATCACAAGAGGAAAGCACATGTTAGCCATAAAACAAGAAGCATTACGCACAATTAACGCATTACCCGATGATGCCGATATAGAGGAAATCATGTACCGGCTTTATATTGTGGATGAAATTCGTAAAGGCCAGCAAGCGATTGAGCAAAAACAGGTTTTAAGCAGTGACGAACTTAAACAAGAAATTGAAACATGGTGATTTGGACGAAAGCGGCAAAAGCGGATTTACGCGGCATCTATGACTTTATCGCCAATGATTCCAAATTTTATGCGAAAAAGGTAGCTCAAGAAATTACAGAAAAAACCGATATTTTAGAGTTACATCCCTTATTGGACGCGTTGTAGCAGAAACCGGTCATGAGACTATTCGTGAAATATCACTTTATGCTTATCACGTTATTTATCAACTAATTGATGAACAAGTTTTTATCTTGGCAATTGCCCATAAGCGGCAGAATTTAAAAAACATCACTAAAGCGTCTTAATCATCCATGATAACTTGTACGAAGTCTCCACTTTTTTGGATGTTATTTTTCATCCGGCTAAAGAGTTCTGAAGGTCAACACGACTTCCAAATTAAGTTCTGTAGGGTGAGTCCAGGTGCCGGACAGCCTCTGATTAGCAACCAGTCCTAAAGGCATTGCCGATAAGTTAAGCCTCACCGTTACTGCCGCCTGAGCTTGGAATCAGGTCTAAACTTGGGTCGTGGTGTTTTTCGTCCGGGCGATGTGTGTTTTATCGTTCCGGAATATAGTTCAATCAGTATCAGGTTTTGACCGATTGGCGTTCCCTGGATGTGAAGCGGCAGCCTATTGAAAATTTCTTCTTAGGAAACTCGCACAAAATATTACCCTATAAACGTTGCCAGATTCACTGAATATACAAAGTTTAATCTGTGAATCTGCGGCAATTTATTTTTGCAAGTTACCTTACCCGGCATGACAGCATCTATATGGTTAATCTCTGAAATTATCATATTGCAGCGGCTGTTCCAGCTTTTCTTCCTTTAACATTTGAATCACTTCCTGAAGATCATCACGTTTTTTACCCGTTACTCTGACTTTATCGCCCTGGATTGATGCTTGCACTTTCAGCTTTTTGTCCTTAATCAATTTGACAATTTTTTTGGCTAGCAGCGAATCCAGACCCTGTTTCAGCGTGATTTCCTGGCGCATCATTTTACCGCTGCCTTTGGAATCGCCTACGTCCAGGCAGGCTATATCAACGCCGCGCCGGGTGAGTTTTGAACAGACAATGCTGAACATCTGTTGTAACTGAAACGTCGATTCGGAAATCATGACCAGTTTGTCGTCAGTCAATTCAAAACTCGAATCCGAACCTTTAAAATCGAAACGTGTGGTAACTTCTTTATTGGCCTGGTCGACAGCGTTTTTAACTTCGTGGGCATCAAATTCTGAAATAATATCAAAAGAGGGCATGGGATTAAGTCCAGGGTTGGTTAAAGGTTATGACTATTTTACAACTGTTTGACGACATTGATAACATCAGCAACAGCTTTAACGCGTAAGCGGCGAATGGCTTCGCCTATTTTCGCGCCTTGAAGTTCGCTGTTCAAAATAGCTGACGTATCCACAGATGCAGCCGCATTAGCCGCCCGCCTGAACAGTTCGGCTTGGGGGTAAGGGCGCTGTTCAAACCCGGTTCGGCCTTTGGCATCCGCTTCGCAGGCCAATAAAAACTCATTAAGTGTGTTGTTGGCTTTAAATGCGCCTAACGCGCTTAGCACATCGGTTAATGTTGAGGCCCGTAATTCAAAGGCTCTATGACAATGTGTGTGATATTGCATGACCTGGATAGCCAGTATTCTAAATGCGTTAGGCACACGCAAACGCACACATAATTGCTCCAGAACCGGCAAACCTTTTTTTTCATGATCATAATGATGCGGCCATTGCCCTTCGGGCGATAAACCTTTGCCCAGATCATGAACTAATGCTGCAAATCTGACTTCAGAACAAGCCGATAACAGTGCCGCCTGTTCCAGACAGAGCATGCTATGCAAGCCGGTATCGATTTCCGGGTGGTGTTTCTCCGGTTGCGGTACGCCAAACAAACGGTTTATTTCCGGGAATATTTTTTCCAGTGCAGTACAGTCTTTTAAGGTATAGAAGAAAGCCGAAGGCGATTGTTCGCCAAGCGCTTTAACTAATTCGGCCCATACGCGCTCCGGAACGAGAAAATCCACTTCTCCGGCTGCAACCATGGACTGCATCAGTTTTCTGGTTTCTTCCGCCAATTTGAAGCCGAGATGTCCGTAGCGTGCGGCAAAACGTGCTACGCGCAAAATTCGCACAGGGTCTTCGGCGAAAGCAGGTGAAATATGGCGGAAAACCCGGTTTTCAAGATCCCGTTGTCCGCCGTAGGGATCAATTAGCTGTCCCTGCGGCGTCATTGCCATTGCATTGATGGTAAGATCCCTGCGTAATAAATCCTGTTCCAAACTGACATCGGGCGATGCGTGAACCGCAAACCCTTTATAGCCGGGAGCGGTTTTTCTTTCGGTTCTGGCCAGGGCGTATTCTTCATGGCTTTTGGGATGCAGGAACACTGGAAAATCCTTGCCTACAGGTCTAAAGCCCTGCTTTATCATCGATTCAGGCGTTTCACCAAGCACTACCCAGTCCTGTTCCATGACCGGAAAGTTAAGTAATTTGTCACGGACAGCGCCGCCTACAAGGTATATTTCCATTAACTTAGATAAGTTGTTCGCATGTTGGGCTTAGAATAGCACAAGCTCACTTGAAAATGCGGCATAAGTGGGGTCCAAGGCATCGAATCAAGCATTAGTTACTAACCATAAGGAGGGATTTTGTGACAGAAGTTTTTTTAGCGAGTATTTTATTGGGCGTATTCACAGGACTGTTGGCCGGGCTTTTTGGCATAGGCGGAGGCCTGGTTATTGTTCCGTCGTTGGTGTTTCTGTTTTCGGCACAAGGCTTCCCGGCGGAACTGGTCATGCTGATGGCGGTGGCAACCTCATTAGCAACGATTATTTTGACGGCAACCTCATCCGTTTTGGCGCACCATCGTTTGGGTTCTGTAGTGTGGTCCAAGGTGTTCCGCTTGAGTCCGGGTATTTTGGCCGGTGCAGCGGCAGGAGCCGTGATTGCCAAGCACATTTCAGCCGATAGTTTGCGCCTTGTTCTGGTGGTATTTCTGTTGTATGTAGCCGTACAAATGGCTTTGCAAATAAAGCCAAAACCCGGAGCCGTAAAGCAATCAATGGCTTTGGATTATGCTGTTGCATGCATTATCGGCATACTGTCCTCGATAGTCGGCATAGGTGGCGGAACGCTTACGGTACCCTATCTGGTGCATGGCCAGATGCTTATGCGGAATGCCGTAGCGGTAGCAAGCGCCTGTGGTTTACCGATAGCAGTTGCCGGAACGGTGAGTTATGCGTTATTGGGCTGGAATACCTTGCATTTGCCAGACTGTAGCCTGGGTTATGTTTATCTCCCCGCTTTTATCGGCATTAGCATTAGCAGTATTTTCACAGCGCCGATAGGTGCGAAACTGGCTCATAAGCTCCCCGCACAAAAATTAAAACGTTATTTTTCGTTGCTGCTGTTTGTCATGGCAGCCAAGTTGATGTGGTAATTGAATAATATCGGCCCTATGTAGAATTGAGTGACTAACTATACCCCAGTTTGCCTCTTGTTCCGTTCGCCCGGAACGTGTCGATGATGAATGGACAAAGATGGTAAGTTGCTGAAGCACCAACAGTTTGAGCATCAGCACGACATCGAATGGCTTGTCCCGCATTACTTTTCCGGTCTTTTTCATGCGCCCGTTCGAGGTCAGGTAGAAAAGCTTCCCAGTCTATGCATGCGTTCAATACCACCAATGGATTCCCCTTTTCGGTCAGTTATGCAGCGCCTTTTTCTATAGCGAGTAATCCAGGTTGGCGTGACTGTTTCATCGGCTGAATGTCTCTAGGTGGGAGCGCCTCTATTATCTCATTTCGTTACTATCTCTGGGTACCAAAAAACCCTGGTAGTAGGGGAATCATTAATATATGCATCATAGTCCATCACCGGGCAGAAACGGCGGTAATTTGTCAGCTGACAAAAGCCATCTATACAGAAAAATTCATTATTTCCAGAACCTGCTTTCAATTGATCTTACTCCACCTCGTCCGTCACGGACCAGAGCTCTCCTTTATCATTCAGATACAGGCGCTTCATCTCTTCCGAAGTGAAGGGCCGCGAGCCAATCCGGCCCATGACAGCGATCTGACCGCCGGTTTCATCCACAGCGCGATCACGGTCCAAGCCCTTGGATAGTGACAGTGCTGGTGAATCAGTAGGATACTTTGCGATGAGTTCCGGACGCGGCTCCGGGCTGAAACCGTAGAACCCTGGCTGAGAATCGGGTGAAGTAAGTTGCAGGACGCGCAGACCATTCTTGCCGTCGGCGATATAGGCAAACAATGAGGCATTAGTCGTGCCGACGACGACATCTCTGGCATCGTTGATCTGCCCGCCCGCGGTGAATTTCCGGTTCAGCGTCGGGTGTTCCGGCTTTTCCACATCGACAATGGCGAGCCCCTCAGAGCCGGCGGCCACATAGGCATAGGTCCGGGCCACATAAATCCGGTTGGCTTCCTTAAGTGGCACAACTGCATCCTTGACCAGCCGCGGCTTTGCCGGATCGGTCATACCGACAACCTTGAGGCCCTCGGCGTCGGTGACGAAAAGGTAGCGAAATTGCAGGGCCGAGGCTCGCACATCACGCAATGGAATGACCGCTTCCACCTTTGGTTTCAGAGGTTTATTCATATTGAGGACGACAATTCCGGCATCAGCGGCGACGTAGAAGTAACGACCGCCGATCGTGAGATGGCGAGCTCCCTTGAGGATACCGTTATCATTCCAGGTGAGCGCGCGTTCAAGAAAATTGTTGCGCGGCTCGCCATCGGCCAGGGTGTTGACATCCGTCAGTATCAAACCCTCCTCCGCGTCGGTAATAAAGGCATAATTGTAGATGGGATGAAATTCCTGCTCCTGATTGGTCTTGCTGATCAGCTCGCGCATCTTCTCGCCGCTCATACCGAATTTAGCCTGATTCCGGCGTTCCGGGTGAATCGGCTGGTTGGTGGGCAGAACCACGCAGGTGGCGTTCTTGCTGGCAATGTGGGTGCTTTGGCCAAGAGGAGAAACCGGCGCGGTAATAATGCGCTGGGATACTCCTTTGTTGGCGATGCTGGCCACATCGTAGACCTGCATGCCGTCTTCACCTTCGGCGACGTACAGGTATTCGCCCCGAAGCTGCAGGCAACGCGCCGGGCCTGAGCCATGGCCGTAGGCTTCCTTCAGTTCGTGTCCATTCTTTTGATGCTGCCGGTACCAGTCAGGATAAGCGTACTTATCCAGGAAACTCCCCACTACCGCTTGTGGTTCGTCCCATTCTGTGACTCGCACCGCCGTGATTTCGTCCTCGGTCCCCAGCCAGGCGTTGTAGCCGATAAAGTTGACGAAGTTGGTGCCCTGGAGCAGCAACTGGGCCATAATGGCGTTATTGTCGTTGGCACGGGAAACGTGGCAGTCGGAGCAAGTCTTGGTCTCGGTTGTGCGCTCGGTATGCGGGTAATGCGGAGCAAAAGCCTGCGAGCTGAAACCGCTGGCGGCAATGGGTGGTTGCTGCATATACAGCAACTCGCGGTTGGCATTGAGCGAACTCAGCACCAGTGCCGATGAGGAACGCACCGGCGCGATGCGTCCGCCTTTGGCGGGACCGTGGCGGCCGAGCTGGAACATCTGGTCGCGGGCTACCTGCGGGTTGTAAGTGGCGAAGTTGCGGGTCTCGTCAAAGTCATAATGATGCCTGCGGGTCTTCCAGTTGGCCTGCATGGACAGATGGCAGCCGCCGCAGCTTGTGGTCCACGAAGTATGGCAGGTGTAGCAGGTCATTTCCTCGTTCTTGTGTGCCCGATCTTCCGGCGCAACGCCCGGGCCCCAAGCCAAGTTGTCCTTGCCGATGGTCTTGGCTCTCGCGGCTTTCGGATTGTACTTGGGATGTTCGGGATTGACGCTGTCCTTCACCAGGGAAACCTCCCACTCCCGGTCCGCCCACAACGCCGAGCGCTGGAACAGTTTGTCACCCCGCCATTCAAACCGCCTCCGTCCGTCCTGCGTGCGCAGCGCTGTCAGATCGTTGCCGCCCGGCGGAGCGGCCGGGCCGGACGTCTTGAGTGAAGGGTAACGGTCCGTTGTACCGTGGCAATCCACGCATTCGATCTCCACAGCTTGTGCGACCTCGCCATAAAGATGGCCGTTGCCGTGCGCGTCCTGCTCAAAGTGGCAATCTACGCAGTGCATACCCTTGTCAACATGGATCGAAGACATATGGACTGCCTTTTTGAACTTGTCTGGATCGTTGTCGGCAACAGCTTGCCCATCTTTGTCCAATAGCCCTCCCTTGCGATCACGCTTGAAAATAGCCCGGAAGTTCCAGCCATGCCCGTGGTAATCAGCGAATTGTGTGTCTTTGTTCTTGCCGTTGTTGTCCCAGACTTTTTTCAGAAACTCCACATCGCCCCATAGCCCGCGCTGTGCCGCCTCTTCCGGATTGCGCATGGCGATTTCAAAAGCCTTTTCGTGGCCGATAATCTGGTTCTTATCGTGTTCAACGCCCTCCGCGTTCCATTCGCTGACATAGCGTTGCTTTTTCGGCCACATATTGGGCGCGTCCGATTCATAGTCCCACATGGTGTACCCGAGAAAAGTGTTGACGAAAGAATTGGGCTGGTGCATGTGGCAGGTAATGCAGGTACTGGTAGGAATGGCCCGGCTGAACTCGTGCTTGAGAGGGTGTCCGGATTCGCCCTTGGGAATGGTGGGGTCGACTGACACACTGGTGCCATTATGACCGAATCGCGCGTAAGGGCCCGAGTGGCGTGGATCCCGATCATTAGAATAGACCACATGACAGGCCGAACAACCGGATGAACGGTAGTCTCCGGGCTGGTCGTTGGTGCCCAGAAACCAGGTGAAGGGGTCATTAAGCCGGGTCTTGTGAATATTGATAATCGGTACCGAAATTCGTGCTCCGGTGGCGGGGCCACGATTGGACTGACGAATATCGGGCCGTCCAGGTTCATTAAAACGCTGGGACTGACCGCTAACGTTGGGCAGTCCTGTTTCCGGAAAAAGGTTGCCGAGCAGACGCCCGCCCCGCTCGAAGACCCGGAATACATCACCCGGCGGTAAGGACTCCCAGGCCGGCAGAGGCGCCAGAAGGGGCAGCACTCCCTTAGTCTTCATATTGTCATCGGGCTCCCGTGCGCTTTTCAGTATCGCCCCTACCGATGTCAGCCCGCCTTGGGCCTGCTCCGCCTCCTTGCCTTTTTTCGTCACATAAAATTCGCCCGCGACATACTGCTTAAAGGGCAGAATGCCATTATTGTAGGCGCCTCCGCCCCAGAGCATGGCCCCGGTCGCCATCATGCTGCGCTCGGCGGCCAGGACTTCCTTGAGATGGCAGGCGCCGCAGGATTCTTTGGCGACGCGGTAGTCGCCCGGATTGGCAAAGCGGATGAACTCGGGACTTTCCAGGTTGAGCAGGGTATAAGTGCGTTCCGGTGTGGCACTGGCCGGATACCGCCAGGCTTGCGGATATAGCGGGTGGACATGGGCTTTATCCAGCACAACAGAATATTCAGGACTGTTCTTCGCGATGGTCTCCCGGCGAACTACTGATGCATTGCCGCCATGGCAATCCGTGCAGCCCAGTGTCACTCCTGTATTAACATGCATGGTTGGGGTGTCGGTTTTGTTGTGACAGCTTAGACAGCCTTTGCTCTTGGCATCCGCCTGCGCCTGCGTTTGTTGCGCCGGAGCAGGCGGGGTAAAGGCATAAGTCTGTTTTTGAACGGGACCCGGTTCATCGACGGGCGAGGCAAGCAGGTATGGCGCAAATAAGACCAGGAGCAGGAAAAAAATCCATAAGCCTATCGCTCCTGTTCCCTGCGTCCCGATGGGATCCGAGGTCTCGGACAAGTAGCATCCTCTTCTGTATATAGGGTCAATCCCCCGCAAACAGTGAGAAAGAGGAAAATATTTTCCGGTTGCGAGCTTCATCTTCTTGTTCCTTGACTAGCTATAATGTTAAATTGTTTTGGGATACTGTTACTTGCAATAAATAACTGCGAGACAATCCATTTACTGCTTGATTCTAGCAACCTATTCGGGAATCCGTTTATTAAGTTCGTTGTAACATCAGTCATTTAAAACGCCAGTATCAGATTGGATAAAACCGAAAATCCCAGATGATCTCCGTACAGATCCTTGAACCCATCACCCGGAAACAGAACAGCGCCAGACAGCCGGAAGATGACGTTCTGCGTCTGGAACGGCCTGTAAATAAGCCCTACTGAGGTGTCTAAGCCAATGTTCCTGCCTATGTGCTTGCCATTCTGAGTTGCTTCCAGAACTGCGGTGTTGTCGAAAAATAGCTCGTTGGCGTTAACACTGACCCTGAGCTCCGGCAACACGTCGAAATCAGCACCGAGGCCGTAAAGCTGGATGCCGGGGTTAGTGAAATTGGACTGGCCCTGCTCTTTCGAGGAGCGGAGGGCATTGAGGATGCCATTGCGGCCATTGAGTTTGACACCATTGGCGTAAGGCAGAGCCTGACGAGACCAGAAACTGGTGTCGCCGCCGGCGAACATGGGGTTTTCAAAGATAGAGTCAAAGCCGTACTCGGCATTGTCATAGGGATTGCCGTCTCCGCTGGCATACAGAAACGAAAAACGCGGCCTGATCCAATCAAAATCCATTGACGCTTCGAAAGCACCAAACCCTGCCATAATATTCGTGGGTTTACCGGTGAATGGGCTGGCGGTTTCCCCGCCCACTGCCAAATATGTACTGGCGCTGAGATTAAGGCGACCGAAATGGCCGCCGCCGTTGTAGCCTAGATAGCCGACATCGTAGTTCCGCGCGTAGCCTCCGCCCAGGGTAGAAGGCCGGGCCGGAAAGCCATTGTGGTCGTAGTATTCCTGGGTCGAATTGCCTTCACGGTTGCGGTTATAGATCGCGATGCCCTGGGAAGTGAACCCCCGCACCGGGAAGTCCTGGCGATAGAGATTGGCAACAAACACATCGTCGTTGCGGATGCCTTCCTGGATAATCTCGTTGAGACCGCTGTTGGTGTCCTTTTCTATGCGCCGGAACCAGGCGAGGTTATATTGCCAAAGATTATTGTCCCTGTTGCCGTAGAGCCGCACTCCGAGCGGATTGTCCAGGAACAGGAAACCCCGAAAATCGGCGGTGAAGGGCTGGATGCCCATCCGTAGCCGGTCGAAATCGTAGCGGTCGGACACTGTCCGCAGGTGCATATCAAGAGATAGTTGCTGAAGGCTAATGTCGTAATCCATGCGGTTAGTTCCCTGACTTTTGTCTTCGTACAACACTCCCGGCGCATCGGCCTCGGTGAAATTGGCATTGAGGACGGGATTGAAACGAAACTCGAAATCCGGAGGCCGGAAGACCGTTTCGCCTTTGTACAGATTAAAGGCAAAGCTCAGGTTTTGCACTAACAGGAACTGATCGCCCGCCGCTGCTGAACCTGAAGCCAGAGTCGGCGGCAGGCGGCGCGGCTCGGCGACAGTGTCCGAGAGCACACCCAAATTGAAGAACCAATCCCTTCCCGCGAACGGCCGGTCGGCCTTGAGTACATTAAAGTTATATGGGTCGAACCAGCGTTCGTTCATCAGTCCGAGGTCCACGGGCAGCCGCCAGCGATCCTCAAGGGCGGTGTATTTGAGCGGCGCCTGGTAATCGGGCGGAACCACTGCCTCGAGTCCCGTCTTGCGGTTGGGCTGCTCGGGCTGGATTTCGACTTCTTCTTCCCATTCGCCCGGCCGGCGCCGCGTAATCTCTTCGCTGCTTTCAGGCTGCAAGACTGTAACGTCATCGGCCGCCGCAGGCGCATCCTCGGGTGTGGCCACTCCCAATATAATTGACAAAATAAACGCTGGACCTGGTAAACAAGCGGTCCCAGCCATGGCTGAGTTTTTGTTTAAGAACGTTTTCATGGGACGGCCGACCTCGGACTTACGTTGTTGCCGGCGGGAGGTGACTCAATACCGGAAATAGTCCCTGCCTTGGGGGGTACTTTGATCTTTTTGCCATCCATGGTTAGATTTTGGGAAATATGAAACCCGTGGCAATCTATGCAGGTGGAAGCGACCTTATTCTCGGCACCGGCTGCGCCGGTATGACACTCCCGGCAGCTGGCGATGCCCTTGAGCAGCACATCCTCGCTATGCTCGGACTTTTCTGCATCGTGGCAATCTGTACACTCCTGAGTCTTATGTCTGTCGTGATTGAAATCCGCCTTGGGAAACTTGTGTGCACTGAACGCTAACGGCTCGACCTTCCAGAATTGCTGCGTGTCGTCTCCCTGACTGCTCTCCAGGCTAGTTTCCTGATTACTCTCTTGGCTGCTCTCCTCGTTACCCTCCTGGTTCAGGCTCACTGTGTGGCACTTGCCGCAGACCCGGAAACGCATGACTTCAGAATCCACGTTGTGGACATATTTGCTTACCCACTCCTTGCGTTCCAGGTGCTCCAATGGAGGAAGCGCCTCACCGGGCCGGTGGCGCTCGCGATCAACCGGCGGCGTAGCCAAAAGGCGATAGTCATCTTTCATCGCCCGGTCGGCGTAATAGCCGTCTAGAAATGTCTGTATTCTACGATCATCACCATGAGGCAATTCCAGCTTCGGATCATCGGCATCAAAGTTAAGCTTGTGGCACCCGTGACATTGGCTTTCGAAATCGAGCTTGGCCATGTACTTGCCGCCGGGTTCAGGCTGGTGGCAATCCGCACACTCAAGCTGCACATTAACGCTATCGGCATTTTTGACACCTTGCTTGTTAAGATGGGCAGCGTGGCTGAATTCAATATTGGTACGTTCCTGCAATCGGTCTTTTTGTTCCAGAGGGATGCGAACCGGCTGGGACTTGTCGTCTGCGAAAGTCGCGATAGTTGCCTGAAACTCAGGATGGCCATCACCAAAATCCGACACATCAGCAAGCTTGGAATCAGGCGCTATCGATTTGATGTTTTTGTGGCAACTGGTGCATAGCGACTCATCATGGCGGATTAAAGCTGGAGAGTGGGAACCATTATGTTCCTTGTGACAGGAGGAACAGCGATTGGACTCGAGGGTGGCAATGGATTCCCGAAATTCTTCGGCAACGTGATGGGGCGTGTCCTTATGGCAATCGGTGCAGACGGAATTTCGTACCGGCACGAAGGCCTGCTCATGACAGCGATTACAATCAGCAGCAAAGAAGCTGTGGGCAGCTGAGATGGTCCCGGAATTCCAGCTCAAATCAGATACTACTGGCAGGGTGCGCAACCAGATACCCAGCGGCTTGTAGACAAAGCCTGCCAGAGGCATCAGCAAAAACAGAAGCAGGATCGCCAGGGACAAGGTCCAGGCGGTGCGGCGCATTGAAAAAATGCTCCGTTCGGAATCCGCGTTGATACTGGCCCACAAGGCATCTTCCAGCTCTTTATTCTGCCTGCCTGTCTGCTCTTTAATTTCAAGGCGCAAATCATAAGTTTCCGGGGCTTCCATTACCGTCAAAGAGACGGAGCTAATGCTAAATTCATCGCCGGGGGTCAGAACGGCTTCGGACAATTTCCTGCCATTAAAGAGAATGTGATTGGGTGCGATGGCACGAATACGCAAGTCCCCATTTTTTTCTTGCTCGATGACGGCATGATTAAGCCCTGCCAGCCGGCTTTGTACACGGATATCCTGATCCGCCCCGCGGCCAAGGCTCAGACAATCCGTATCCAGATCCCTTGCTTCCGGAATCTGTCCTCGCCGAACTGTTTCAATCAGGCAACGCATCCCTGTCACCAATAGAAAAATACTGATATTACATGAACCATGACCGCTGCCAGCAGAGCGCAGGAAATGGGGACATGTAGCAAAAGCCAGCATTTCATAAAGGCATGATAACGAATGTCGCGCTGGACGCGGCTAACCATAAATTGCCGCTCATTCAACACTTTCAACAGTTCTACCACACGCTGAATCTCTACCTTGTTCTGGGATTCCTGTAAGTACCTGCGCAAAAAATACTCGGCACTTTGGTCCTTCACGTTTAAACCGGCTTGCTCCGATGCGACGAAATTGCCCGCAAACTTCCATTGAAAAAGCGGCAATACCGGCAGACTGGCGCCCATTATGATCTGCTGCCACAGCGTACCGCCCAAACGGGTTTCTACCACTTCCCGCAACACTTTATGATGCGCCTCCGCACCCAAGTTTTCTGCTAGTGCCAGACAGGTATCATCAAGCCGGGCGATGGTTGTAATCATTTCCCGGCGACTGATCCCGCAGCGGTTGGCGGTGAGTGCTTCCGGGTACACCAGGTAGGCATAGAGTCCGTAAAATCCACTCAACACCACAAACACCATAAGACCGTAAGCCAGAGTATGGACGTTCCAACCAAATTGAAACCCGCAATGCAGGGTCACCACCACCGGCAGTGAGATGCCCAGGTAGACATGGGCAGAAACCCATCTGAACAGGGTGGTTTCAGTACAATGATACTGGCGCTTGCGAATACCGAACCAGAGCAGGAACAGGATCAGTGCTGCGCTGATACCGCCCAGGGTATAGCCTTGCCAAGTGCCGCCGTTTGGCGCTTCACCGGGTGATGACGAAAGATAGAGTAACAACGCAATCAACACGAGCGCCGCAGCCTGCTTCAGATAGCGGTATTGACCATAGCTCAGTATTGATCCGTACATGAGGCTTCCTCTTTTAATTCGACCAGGATATCTTTCGGGTTACCTCGAAAGGCGGCCCCGGTAGGACAGGCTGACACGCAGGCGGGGCCGCCCGAAAGATCTTTGCACATATCGCACTTTACTGCTTTTTTGTGGCAGCCAGATCCTGTTCCTCCAACTGCCGCTTCATCGAAGCCAAACAGTAACCGTGCCCAAAGGCTGGGCTTGTTTTCGTCTTTATCAGAAGTCAGATGAATGACGCCATACGGACAGTTCTGCACACAATTGCCGCAGCCGATGCAGGTATCTTGAATAAATACTTCGCCGCTAGAGGCGCGGTGGATGGCATTGGGCGGGCAATCGTTCATGCAGTGAGGCTGCACACAATGGCGGCAGGAAGTCGGCACATGAACTGAGGCAAAAGTCGGTCCGGCTTCACGGTTAAGCCGGGAAGTTCCACTGTGGGTATTGGCGCAGGCTTTCTCACAGTTATCACAGCGGATGCAGATAGATTCGTCGATGAGGAGCACGTCGGTGGCTTCGCCCAGACCTTGTTCCATGAGAAAGGAAATAACCTCGCCATTTTGTTGCGCGGCTTCCGTCTTACCGACATGATGTGTCAGAATATTTGAATGAACGTTCCGAAGGAGTTCCGGGTATTGCTGCACAAGCCACCGGAAGTCCTCGCCAGGAATTTCCACTGTAGAAGTCACGGCCTGGGCACAGGCCGTTGCCCTGCGAACGGAGACGGCCAGCGCTCCCCATCCGCCTACGTAGTCCCCGGCCGTTACCAGCCGGTACGGTACTTCGCGCCCGTCCATGGTTTGAGTCACCGTCACCGCCCCGCTCCGGAGGAAGAAGATGCTGTCACCGTATGCCTGCTCTTGGAACAGGATTTCCCCTGTCTCATAGTTGTGACAGGTAACTCTGTCTTCCAGAGTTTTAAAGTCATTCTCAGTAAGCCCCGGAATTAAATGCCAGCGGAGGGATCGTTCCACGGCAGCTATTTCGAGAGTTTCGGCTACTGTTTGATTAGATGCACTTAACTTTTTTATAGCAAGCCGCGGCGTTTCTATCAGGATGCAGTTTTCCCCTGCGATAGCCGTTAATGTGCGCCTCCGACCTGATATCAGCTCGGTATCACCAAAAAATTCGCTCGCATTCAGCCGGACAATCAGTTCCGGTTCATTCTCCCGGAGTTGGATGAGAATCTCGCCACAAAGGATGGAATAGAAGGAATCCGAGTAATCACCGTGACAAAAAATAGCGGTTCCTGGAGCCGGGGATAGAATCCGGCTTTCAAGGAGAATTGCCCGAAGTGGCAGTGCATCGATAGAACCGAAAATGGGGCCCATGCCGCCAACCTTTGTCAGAATCTCGTCCACCGTGGCAAAACCCGGCACACCGGTAAACTTATCCAGCAAGAGCTCTTCTTCCACCGGTGACACTGGTTTGCCACGAATTTGTTCGATGACTTCGTAGCCCTGGTTGAGCGCCTGTTTGATAAGAGGATAACCGGCCAGCGAGCCAATTACATAGAGCCCCTGTACGGTTGATTGGTATTGAGAGTTAAGCATTGGTAAAGCCGTGGTCTCGTCGCCGGAAAACGTAATGCCGCAGGATTCCAGGAACGCTCGCGGATGTCTGGCACCGAGCCGGGCGATGATCCTGTCGCAGAGAATTTCCGACGTCTCGCCGGAAGCTTCAAGCACCAGGCGGGCACGGCCGTCTTGTTCCTCGATAAACCGTGGCACACTGTTGTAAAAACATTCAAGTCTGTCATCAGCTATAGCCTCGAGCATAGCATTGCGGTTACCGGCGGCGGCACGATGAAAGCCGTCGCGCCGGTTGACTATAATCACACGATTTTGCTCGGCGAGGGCCAGGGCGGTTTCAATGGCTGAATCGCCTGCGCCGATAACCACGACCACTTTATTATTAAAATCATCCGGATCGTCAAGATGGTAGTCCACAAAACCCAGATCTTCGCCCTTAACGCCTAGTTTGTTGGGTTGCCCTTGCAGGCCAAGGGCGAGAATGACGTTTGCGGCGGAAACGGTAGTGCCGTCAGCCAGTTCCACTGAAAAATTTCCGGTGTCCTCTCCAGCAATGGACTTCACCGGTGAATTTCGGCGCACATTGACCTCCAGTCGAACTGCCTCACTGGTCCAGGCGTCAAGGATGCTCTCGCGACTGCCCGCCTCGAACGCCAGTGAACTGCGCAGGGGCAACTTCACCGGCTCGGACATGACGTATTTGCCTTTCTGGAAGCGATGGATGGTATTGGAAAGATGCGATTCGGCTTCGAGCAGGACATGGGAAAGACCAGTCTCCGCTGCGCGAATAGCGGCACTCAGTCCGGCAGGTCCACCGCCCACTATAGCTACTGAACAAACAGGGTTTTTCATAATTTTCTCACCTCAAAATGGTTTCTATAGGATTTAGTGCTTTAATCATCCGCTGAGGGTCGTAAGCATGTTCGACCTTGAGCACCTCATTAATTTCCTTGAGCGTAGCTTCCATTCGCTCCAACTTTTCAGCTGATAGGGCGCCGCTTGTCCGCAACGCCTCAGTTAGGGCTCCAAGAGCCATGGCAGCTTGTTCCGCCGCGCCATAATCATTGTAGTCACCACGCAAGCCTTCCTGGACAAGATCGGCGGTTAAAGCACGCATGTCCGCTATGGTGAACTGTCGCTGCAATACCGTTTTGCGAATTTCGGCCAAGAGGGGGCGCATTGCCGCAGCCGCTTTGCGTGCATCGGGAAGGCTGACAGACGCGGTTTGGTGCAAGTGAAACATGGCTTTGTGCAGACGTTCACCTTGTCCAGGCGAAATGTGCCGCAACAGACTCCTGAGCATCAGGAGATTGGCATCGTTTAAATGAATGGTGCCCGGCCCAAGTCCGGATGATTCCCGGAAAGCCCAATGAGGATTCTTCATGGGACGGTGACAAGCATGGCAATCGAAGAAGGCCAATTCTGGCATCACCCCCGCTGTCTGATACTTGGCTTCCTGAAATAAATCCAGGAACCGCTCAACGGCCAACAACTGGCCAACAGCCCAAATTTGCGCGCCATTCCAACTGCTGCCTTTCCGCTCCTTGTAATCCTTATCGAGTTTGAAATGCCTCGGCTGAATATGAGTAAAGGTATCCAACTCGAAACTGATGCGCGGATGCCCCGCCCCCATGATGCGGTGAGTCGCCAGCCTGTCTTGGGTGCCGAGATGGCAAGCAAGACAGAGCTTTGCCCGAGCTTCCGGTTCTTCGGCAGGATAAAGCCCCATCTCGACATTTTCAGCGTGGGTTCGGGCGCCAGAGACATGCGGCCCCAGGTAGCGTTCGCCACCCCCGTGACAGGCTTCGCAGCCGACCCCATCATCGATCTGGAAACGCTTGCCCCGTTGTTCCTCAGGTATGTTGTCGGTATGGCAGTCGAGGCAAAGTTTTTCGGTGTGGGCCGCCTTAATGCCAAGGTTGCGGGCGATACGTTTGGACGCATCATTGAACAGTACGGTATAGGCCTTGGCGTGCTTGTCCTCCCGATGCCAAATGATAAATTCGTTCTGCTGAACCCTGGAATCTTTGAGCGGTGCATTCGCCCCATGACAGGTATTGCCCGCGCAGGTCACAACGCCAAGATGCATGTCATCGCCTCTTGGTGGCTCGGTCGAAACCTCCGCACTGACGCTCGTAAGAAAAGCAGTCAGCAAAAAAATCGCTAAAAAATAGCAACAGGACATATTCAAGGTGTTCCGATAGGCCATTTTAGCCATCGGTCCTTGGCCGTTTGCGTCATGTAACTTAATTTCAGACATCTTTACCCTAAATTATTGATTATACAAACTTTTTAAACTCATTTGTGTCGCTATTCAAATGAGTGAACAAAATTCCGTTTCATTCTCATGCTAGTCAGCAAAACTTAATCGAGGCTTAAATGTGAATTAAAAGTCTGCTGAGGCTTACAAATGTAAGTTAAGAACTAAATTGAAGCCAGTTCAAGGCTAAGCCAGTATATTGAGAAAGACACGGCTCCCCTCCATAAGGCTCTGTTGCGTTAGTATCTGGCTTATACGCCCAGCTACCGGAAACTGGAGGAATGATTTGCGAGCGCGGCGTCGAGGTTGATTTTTCCAACATTTACGGCACTGATGCAGGCCTGGTCATTTCACCTTGCGTAGGGCTCATTGTTTTCTTATTACTTTTGCAAGTTGCGGATCACATCGCAGAAAAAGCTGTGGCCTTGGCTTTGGTTAATCAAAGTTTAGGTTTTTGGGATAAATCAATCATCGCTTCGCGAGGCAGTGTGATAATGGCAAATTTTGGCCTGGGTGTGGAGTTGCCGTCCTACACTGCCATGTATTTATCATGAGTGCAGGGGGTTGTATCCATATAGGCCTTTGATGCAGCTACACTAAATCACAGGGATAGACGCCTCGCACTTTACGGCATCGATCTGCCAGATGGATAGAATGCTAGCTAAATTTTAAGGTAACATGCCGGATTTACAGGATCGAAGTGACAAGGGATCAGGCGTCACGATCGATCGATTAATTTATCAAACAACACAAAAAATTGACGCGGGTAAGATTTTTTAGGTTGCTTTAGTATCCTGGAGATTTTAGTATGGAATCGATCCAAATAGGGTTAACATCTCACACCATCAAATTTATCAGAAGGAACATCACATGAAAATATCGCCCGCAATAGTATTATTTATTTCGTCCGTAGGATTTGCCTCTGCGGCTGAAGTCATTGTGCAAATGAATACGGTCAACGCAAAGGGTACAGAGAAATCGATCGGCAGTATCACGATAACTGAATCGTCCTACGGTTTGGTTTTTACGCCAATACTTGAAGGTCTTGAGGCTGGCATTCATGGCTTTCATGTTCATGAGAATCCAAGCTGCGAGCCGAAGGATAAAGACGGCAAGACTGTGGCTGCTTTGGCGGCAGGCGGTCATTACGACCCGAACGCAGCCAAGCACCACGGGACTCCGTGGGGTGATGGACATTTGGGCGACCTTCCCGCGTTGGTTGTCGGCCAGGACGGCAAAGCCAATTACGCTGTTCTAGTGCCAAGGCTGAAAATAAGCGATATTAAATCGCGCGCGCTCATAATCCATTTGGGCGGTGATAACTATTCCGACAATCCGGCTCTTCTCGGCGGCGGCGGAGCGCGCATAGCTTGCGGGATAATCAAGGCTTAACGTTGCATTCATTGAACCCTGCCTGATGCCCGGCCAGAAAAGTGTTGCCCGGTATCGAACCGATGCGTGTGATTCGCAAATATTAAATAATCAGCGCACGAGAAAATCAGATGTCTTTTGTAAAGCAATTTTTAGGTTGGCGGGTTAATTCCACCAGAGTTCGAAGGACTGACATATTCGCATTTCCGAAATATACATTTTTACGATTAATTATGATAAAAACATGGAATCCAAATATTTTGATCCAGTGCGAACAGAGCTGCTCAAAGGGGTAAACCTGATAGAAGCCAGCGCCGGAACCGGAAAAACCTACGCAATAGCGATGCTGGTTTTGCGTTTTGTGGTAGAGCAAGGTATCGCAATTGACAAGGTGCTGGTGGTCACTTTTACCAAGCTGGCAACCGAACAACTTAAAGATCGTGTGCGTAGCCGGTTGGCCGAAGTTAAAAGCGTTTTGGCTGGCTATACCGATAATGTAGACAGCAATGTTATTGACTGGCTAGCTGGTCTCAGCATCGAGCCTGAGCTGATCAAACGGCGGCTGGCTCTGGCGCTGCTAAATATCGATCAAGCCGGTATTTTCACGATACATGGCTTTTGTCAGCGCGTCTTGCGAGAACATGCGCTGGAAAGCGGGCAATTATTCGATGCTGAACTGACTGACGATCTGGCGCTTGTTAAACAGGCTTGTGCGGATGATTTCTGGCGGCGGCAGCTTTATAAGCGTTCAATCTGGGAAGCAGCTGTCTTAACCGCCGACTATAAAACCCCGGATCAGCTGCTTGCCAGTGTTGATTTTATTGCCGACTCTGTCAGTATTTACCCGCTTGTCGAAAATATGGAAACTGCGTTAAAAGAATTGCAACGATTGGCGGCTTTGGCAAAAACTGAACTGGAACAAGGTGCAAAACCTCTGATCGAACATTTTGCAGACCAAAAATTCAAATCCAGCTATACCGACGATTTTGAACTGCACTACTGTTCATTAAAGAATTGGCTGCAGGGGCATACAACACAGATTCCCGGCGCCGAATCATTTTCTTTATTGACCAAAAACGGCTTAAAGGATGCCCTGAATGGCACAAAATTCAAAGCCAATAAAACCCAAAGCAGCGACCAGCGTAAAGCCGATTATTTGGCCGAATTGAAGATCAATACCGCCCCTTTCGATGCTCTTGCTAAAGGATTCAAAAAAATCACGCTGATATTTCGCAGAACTCTGCTGGAAACCTTGCGAGTAGAGCTGGATAACCGGCTGCAGCAGCTTAATGTGATGTCGTTCGATAATTTGATCACCCGACTGGCTGAAGCGCTGCAAGGGGAAAACGGCACTTTACTGACCACTGAATTACAGCAGCGTTTTCAAGTCGCTTTAATCGATGAATTTCAGGATACCGATGACAGCCAGTGGTTTATTTTTTCCTCCGTTTTTGCAGCGCCAAGCCAGTATTTATATTTGATCGGCGATCCCAAGCAGGCGATTTACAAATTCCGGGGCGCCGATATTTATTCCTATCTGGATGCGCAAAAACAGGCGGAGCATAAATTTACTTTAGGCAAAAACTGGCGCTCGCATCCGCAGTTGGTCGATGCAGTGAATGCCTTATTTCAAAGAGAGCGTGCATTTTTGCTGGAAGACCTGGCGTTTCATGATGTCGAACCCGCCAAGTCTGCAAATGATGGTGCCTTGCATTGTGCAGGGCAAGCCATTGCCCCGATGATGCTCTGGCAGTTGCCGGAAAGCGATAGCAAAACAGGCTATTGGCGGCCAGACCGCAAGGATGCAGCGAATGCAATCAGCGTCGCTGTCGTCAATGAAGTGGCCGGTTTATTGACCGGTGATTACAGACTTCAACCTGATAACCGGGCCTTGCAGCCGAAAGACATCGCCATTCTGGTAAGAACCAACAGCCAGGCCAGAGATTATCAGGCGGCCTTACGCAGTACCGGGGTGCCATCAGTAATAAACAGCACCGAGTCCGTTTTTGCCTCACAGGAGGCGGCTGATTTATACATGCTGTTACAAGCCATAGCAAGCCCCGGAGATAACAGCTTGCTTAAACAGGCGTTGACATTAGACTGGTTTGATCTCGATGGACAAAGCTTCTATCAGCTGATCAATAACGAGACGGCAATAGACAGCTGGATGACCAGATTCTTAAGCTATTATCAGGACTGGCAGCAAACCGGTTTGATGGCGATGATGCAGCACTTGCTGGCACAGGAAAAAATCAGGGCAAGCTTGTCAAAAACACTGATGGCTGAAAGACGGCTGACCAATCTGACTCATTTAATCGAGCTGGTGCAGCAGGCGGCCGTTGATGAACATTTAGGCATCAATAAAACCCTGGATTGGCTGCGCACCGCCATTACCAAGGCTGACCGGGACCAAAGCAGTGCGGAAAACCAGCAGTTGCGTCTTGAAAGTGATGATGATGCGGTCAAAATTGTCACGATGCACCGATCCAAGGGGCTGGAATATCCGATAGTGTTCTGTCCCTGTCTTTGGCAGCGCAGCAACCGTTTAAATAGCGAAAAAACGTTGCTTAAATGCCACGTTCCCACCCTGGAACATGGAAGTCAGGGCCGCATGATAGTCGATTTAGGTTCGGAAGATTTTGAACGGCACCGCGCCCAGGCCTTAAAAGAAGAATTGGCTGAAGATTTGAGAATATTTTATGTGGCAGTGACACGCGCAAAATACCGCTGTTATATCGCTTGGGCTGATGTGCGTTCCGAGAAAGCAGCCAATGATTCGGCTATGGCCTGGCTGCTTGGTTTTACAGACACTGATTTTTGCCGGCAGCAAGCCCTGTTGCAAACGTTTAGAGATCAGGATGACGACTGCATGGATGCAGGAGGTACGACCCCAGGGATGGGGGAGGTAGAGCAATGCAGGGAGCAATTGCCGAGAGCAATGCATGGAGCAATTGCCGAACACGCATTTGACTATCGATTACTGGATGTATCTGACGTAATGACCGGCAAGTATCAAAAAACAGTTGCACACGCTGATTTCCAGGCCAAAAAACGCAATAGATCGTTGTACACCCACTGGCAAATGAGCAGTTATACTGCTTTATCGGCATTGAGTCTGGATGAAGCGCCTGAACTGCCCGAAGACAAGGCCAGGGAACAGCAGGATAAGCCTGAACAAGCACCAATGGAATTACCCAGAGGCGCACATACCGGTAATGTCGTCCATGATTTACTGGAAAATATTGCCTTTATCGATCTGGCAAAGCGCAAGGATATTTCTGTACAACGGGATAAAGCCTGCCAGCATTATGGCTTAAAACTGGAGCAGCCGGACATGCTTGATGCGCTTTTGCAGGACGTTGTCGCCACGCCGCTATCTGACGCGGATGCCGATTTTTGCCTGATGAATCTGCCGGGAAACCGGTGTTTAAAAGAAATGCCGTTTTATTTATCGATGCAAACTATGGATGCGAATCAAATCAATCCTGTTTTGCAGGATACGCCGGCTTTTCAGTCCTTAACCAGCAAACAGATGTGCGGTTATCTAACCGGTTTTATTGACCTTATCTGTGAATATAAAGGCCTTTATTATGTCATGGACTATAAGACCAATGGCCTGCCTGATTACAACCCCGAAACCCTATGCCACGCCATGCGCGAACATAACTACGGCCTGCAATACTGGATTTATACCGTGGTGCTGCATCGCTATTTGCAAAACCGCCTGCCCGATTATGACTATGAAACCCATTTTGGCGGCGTGCGTTATCTATTTGTGCGCGGCATGCAGCCGGAGTTGGCCATGAGCGGGGTTTATCAGGACAGGCCTGATTTTGACAGGGTTGAAGCGTTGGCTGAGTTATTTGGGGTAAATGACGTGTGTTGGTAGGAATGCAAATTCTGCTTGACTCCATAGTGGTGCGGGTCGAATCATCCACCATTTTTGTCCAGGGAAGGAGAAAAACCGTTCATGGTTCGACAAAGCTCTTCTGAGCGAAGACGAAAAGCTCACCACAACCCGCCAGAATCCTCCGGAACTTCAGATTGATTTGTGGTGTTTTGTTGTTCCTTTTTTTTGCACCGAATGCATCCGGTGATGCTGAAGAGCGCCCGCCATCACTAACAAATCGCCGTGACCGAAACTTATCCCATATTTAACAACCACCCCCTAAAGTTAGCCAAAATCAAGCTAAGATTCGTAAATTTTCGGTTAACCACTTTATTGACAAATCAGTTCGAATTTGGGCGCCCTTCATTTTGGGGTAAAAGTAGTGAACAGTTCAAACATAAGGCACAACGACCCCTCAGGTTTCCCTGATATTTTTTTAAATCCAGCCTAAAAAATGGTTACGGTTGGCTTTGAGAAATTATCTGTAAGA
>JAGXGJ010000100.1 GCA_024636875.1 Methylococcaceae bacterium
ACTTGACGCCGTGTCGGATGGCCTTGCATTTTGACTACGCTTCCGCTGCCGCTCCAACTTCGTCAAAACGCCCGGCCCCTACGGCTACGCGGGGGTCGTCGTACACCGCTCCACTCGCGTTACGCTTCCTGTACTCCTTCGCCGCGTGTACTCTTCATCGAGTTTGTTCAACAGCATGCACTCAAACTCATCTACTTCTTTTTGTGGACGCTTTTTCTGGTCATACACAACCGAGCGCGTCACCGCGAGAAGTCTGCATTGCGTGGATATGGCGAGTACTTCACCTGGCTCTATCCACTTCAGTCGCTCAACTACAGACTGAGTCCAGACTTTTTTTAAGCCAATCCAATTCCATGTTGAGCTGTCCGATTTTGGCGTACAACCGATTGGGTCACTCTGGGCATTGACCGGTTTTGGACCACGCTTTCCTTCAAAGGGACTGCCTGCATGCTCAAGCAATTCCTTTTTCCATTGCGCCACTTGAGTCGGATGGACTCCATACTCCTGTGCAATCTCATTGACGGTTTTAGTCCCCTTGACCGCTTCCAGTGCAACCTTGGCTTTTTGCGCACCTGTAAAAATCTTAAGTTTGCTTTCGCTCATTGTCTGCCTCTTTTTTCACGACAGGGCATATCTTAAACTTTTGTCCGGATTTCGGGGTCCACTATAGTGAATCCCCCTAGCAGAGCTGGGGGTTTACTTATGATTAATTATTCATCTAATTTTAATATTACATCTATGGAAAAAAAAGATAAATTACCTATACTGAATATTAGATTGAAGCAGATTCATTCCTGAAATTGAGTACATAGCAAAAAATGTTTATACAGGTGATGGAAGCGATTTTGTTCATCAATTTCGATACCGATTATTAAAGTCATAGCTAAGCGAAAACACGGTCATACAGGCATGATCATGCCGAAGCTACTGGACAGGATATGGACCACGAATCGTCTGATGGTTCTTGGTAATCTGGAAATTTGGAGACTAGTATTCATGAATTTACCCTTAAAAACCACAAGATTTTCAACTTTATGGACAGCATGGTTGGAAACGTTGATATTCACAACATTAATGCCTGTTCTGGGTTATTTAATAAATGCGGCAGATCCATTTTACCTTGATAACGGTTTTCCTTGGTTAATTCTTGCCCCAGTATTGATCAGCCTCAGATATGGTTTTTTCTTCGGAATGAGCAGTAACCTTTTGTTGATAACCTTATTTATTTTTGGTCGGCATTTGAATTGGGTTGTGGCGCCAGACTTTCCAGTAGAAATGATGGTCGGCATGTTAATAATCACAATGATTACAGCTGAGTTCAATGATATTTGGCAACAAAAGTTAAAGCCATTGCAACATAAATATCATCAGCTCAAATTAAGAATGGATGAGTTTTCACGTGCTTATCAGATTCTTAAAGGATCACATACTTTGTTGGAGCAGCAAACGGCAAAATATAAAAGTATGCGTACTTCATTGCTAGATCTGCAAAAGCAAACTCTGACATTTGTAAATAATGAAGGCGAACCACTGAGTGGCATAGGTGATCAAATATTGAAGCTTTTTAGCGAATTTGGCAGTATTCAGACAGCTTCCGTTTACGCAATTTCCGGAGCACAAAAGATTGGCGCGCATCCTGTCGCCTGCCTGGGAAATCCACCGTCCTTTTGGCCAACTAATCCCTTGTTAAGAGAAGCTCTCAAAACAGGCGGAGTTACCAGCCTTCAGAATTACAGTGAGGAGATGACGCAAGAGATTCTTGTTGTTATACCGCTTGTGGATATTTTTCAGAAAACCTGGGGAGTATTGATTGTCAATGAAATGTCAATGTTCGCTTTACAGGAAAATACTCTGGATTTGCTTTCACTGCTGGGAGGTCATATAGGTGACTTGATTAGGCGTCGCGCCGAAGTAAACATAATAAGTAAGGACGTATGGCTGGAATTCGAGCATGAATTGCTGTGTGTTATGAAAGAGGTTTATAGTTATAAAAAGAAAGCTGCAGTGATTGCATTCATTAGCAATGACGTGCAAATGCATGATTTTATCTTGTCGAGATTTAGTTCTGAATTGCGAAGTCTTGATAAAGTTTTGTGCTTCAAGAATGACTTTGATCGGCAGATAATTATTTATTTACTTCCTTTGACAGATGGCAAGGGACTGAATGATTTTATTTCCCGCTTCGGATTAATGCACTCATCAATAGACAGCTTGACTCTAATGGATCATGGAGAAGGTAACGCTTATCAGACTATATATGAAGATGTAACTATTTATAGTTGGATAATAAAGGATACACATTCACCTGAAAAAATATTATCAAAAGTGAAGCAACTTTGCCAATGTAATGAGCAAAATGTAAGAAATGGAGATTTATCTCATGCCGAAATTTTTATTTAAGGGCGCGTTATTAATCAGTGCATTAGGACTGGAAATATTTAGCATGATGCCATTTATAAATGTAAATTTAACTGGGATCGATTTATTTACAGCTCTGCTTTTACATATAAGCGCCTGTGCCGTGGCCGCCCTCGTATTACCATCGTTATTATCATCTTCCTACACAACATCCAAGCTAGCTACAGGTCTACTCCTTTTTTTTATTGCTCTTTTTATTCCATTATTAGGAATGCCCGGTTTGATGCTCACACTGATCCCCGGGTTGCGTATTATTAAAAAAGCCAGTGAGTTGCCGATGAATTCCAATTTGATACGAACTTTTTCTGATGGACCAGTCAATAATGTCATTGCTTTTAATTATGGAAAAGTCAATCTGGCAAGCCTATTACAATCGAATAATCCCGACATTCGTTTGAATGCAGTCTATGCAACACTCAAACTAGAAGATAAAAACGCCATTCCATTGTTGAGGGTCGCACTTCGGGATCCGGTGGATGATATTCGTCTACTGGCCTATGCGTTAATTGATCGAAAAGAACAACGCATTAGTGAACGAATTGAATCGGTCAGGCAAAATCTGGAAGATAATGAGACACCCAATGCTCGGCACCTATACAGAAGTATCGTAAAAGACTACTGGGAAATGGCGCATCTTGGCTTAGTGGAAGGCGAAACTCTGAATTATGTGCTAAATAAAACGCGAGAATATTTGGAACGCGGGTTACAACGTTACCCAAAAGACCGTGGATTGCATTTTCAGTATGCTAAATTATTGTTAAAACTTAAGAAACTGCAGTCGGCGCATGAGGAATTTAAAATTGCAGAGAATTTAGGCGTTGAGAGGAAACAACTGTTACTCTATTACGCGGAAATAGTTTTCTTACAGCGGCGGTATGGTGAAGTGAAACGATATATGAAAGAGATCGATTTTTCAACAGCACGGCCAGATATATACGCTGCCAAGCGTTTCTGGGCAGATGAAGAGGTTCATTGATGACTGATCGCAGCGCGGATATAACTTTTTTGTTGGAAGGAACGTATCCTTTCGTTAGAGGAGGGGTTTCAGGATGGGTACATCAAATCATTCAAGGATTACCGCAATTCAAATTCTCATTGGTTTTTTTAGGGTCTAAGCCAAGTGATTATGACGGCCAGAAATATTCCCTTCCTGATAACGTAGTGCATCTTGAATGTCATTATTTATGGGATGACATTTCTATATCCAAGCCAAAAGCCTGTCAAGGGAATAGACACTACTTTCAGGATGCTGAAAAATTGCACGATTGGTTTAGAAATCCTGGTATTGGTTACAATGAAAATTTAGCCCGAAAAGTTTTGACTGGGATGGGGAAAAAGTCAGGTTGTACAGCCAAAGATTTTTTTTACAGTGAAGCGGCATGGGAACAAATCTGCGCAGACCATCAACGATTTTGTGCGGATGATTCATTCATAAATTATTTATGGTCCATTCGAGCTATGCATGCACCGCTCTTTAAATTAGCCTCTATTGCCAAACGAGTACCTCCAACAGGCACCTTTCATTCCATTTCGACTGGTTTTGCCGGTTTCTTGGGCACTATCCTGTGTAATCAAACCGGGAGACCTTTAATTTTGACAGAACATGGAATTTATACCAAAGAACGAAAAATAGACTTGCAATCAATTTTTATTAAAGAACATTGTGATTATTTAGATGATGCGCTTGAGAAGGGGATGAAATACTATGAACAGCTCTGGATACGTTATTTCGAAGCCATCGGACGTCTGATTTACAGAAATTCAAACCCCATCATCAGTCTCTACGAAAGAAACCGGCAACGGCAAATTGCTGATGGTGCAGAAGCCGAGCGTACTAAAGTGATACCCAATGGAATGAAAATTGAGCAATTTATTGCGTTACGCGATCAACGTCAGAACAAAATTCCTGCAGTAATCGGCTTGCTAGGACGCATAGTGCCTATAAAAGATATAAAAACATTTATTCGAGCCATGCGCTCAGTTGTTTTCCAACTGCCCCAGGTAGAAGCCTGGCTGATTGGCCCTGAAGAGGAAGATCCGCAATATGTTCGCGAATGTAAAAGTTTAGTGAAGAATCTTGGTCTAGAACAAAATGTACGATTTCTTGGTTTTCAAAAAATAAGTGATATTTTACCCCAGTTGGGTTTACTGGTACTCACATCGATCAGTGAAGCCTTTCCTTTAGTCATATTAGAAGCATACGCCAGCGGTATTCCTGTTGTAACCACCGATGTGGGAGGATGCCGCGAAATTATAGAAGGGAATAGCGAAGAAGATCGAGCGCTGGGCTCTGCTGGTATTGTTGTACCAATTGCTGATCCTGAAGCTACTGCCCGGGCCTGCCTGGCATTATTGACCGATGAGTCGCGTTGGTATGCTGCCCAGCGTGCAGGCATAACCCGGGTTGAGCGTTATTACACAGAAGATATGGTCCTATCCAGTTATGCAACGATTTATACCGAGGCTTTAAATTCGTAATGGCTGGCATCGGCTTCAGACTCCGCTCCTTAATGAAAAGCGAAAGCTTTTCCGGATTATTAAAGGCCTACAGCTTTGCTGGCATAATCGGTTCGGGCCCATGGATTCTATCTATTGTCGGTATTTTTCTGATTGGCCTATTAAACACAAAGCACTCCTATACACAACCGTTTGTTGGTGAATTTCAGATATCTGTAACCTACCTGATGGCATTCTCTCTAATGTTGACCAGTCCTTTACAGTTAATGTTTACACGTTTCGTCGCAGATAAATTGTATATAAAAAGAGAGGATCTGGTGCTGCCCAATCTGCTAGGGGCTATTCTGTTGGTGGTCGTTGTCAGCGGATCGTTAGCTGTAATGCTGCTGAATAGTTTTTTTAATGGAACTGTATTGTATCGGGTATTGATGCTGACAGGTTTTGTCTTGCTTTCTGTAATTTGGATAGTGGTGATAATTTTGTCGGGGATGAAAGCTTATGGAGGGATTCTGCTGGCCTTTCTGGTGGGCTATGGAATTACGGTTGGAGCCTCGCTGAAATTAAATTCATTTGGACTGGAAGGGTTATTAGGCGGTTTCGTTATTGGCCAGGGTGTTCTGTTTTTTATGCTTCTCTACTTAGTGTTGCGTGAGTACTCCAGCAAACAATTGCTTGCTTTTGATTTTTTGAAGCGGAATCAAATTTGCCTGAGTCTGGTAGGCACCGGTTTTCTTTATAATTTGGCAATTTGGGTAGACAAGCTAATTTTCTGGTTCAATCCCCAAACTAGTGTTAACATCATAGGGCCGCTTCGGAGTTCTGAACTCTATGATCTGCCAATTTTTCTGGCCTATCTTTCTATCTTGCCAGGTATGGCGACATTCTTGATCCGCATGGAGACTGATTTTGCCGAACAATATGAAATGTTTTACCGCGCCATCACTCATGGTGCACCATTGCATCGGATTATGCAGATTTATGACCATATGGTCCAAGTGATTCGCCGCGGATTTTTAGAAATTTTTAAAGTGCAGGGTATGACGGTCATTATATTGCTGGCAATTGGTGATCATCTTCTAAATTGGGTTGGCATCTCCCCAAACTATCAGGTGCTACTCAACATTGATTTAGTTGCGGTAGGTGTTCAAGTCTTATTGCTGGCTATACTGAATCTATTGTTTTATTTTGATTATCGTCTTGATGCACTCTATTTATGCCTGTTATTCGCACTATCTAATATACTTTTTACATTACTTACCCAATTTCTGGGGCCATCATTTTACGGCTATGGTTTTGCCGGCGCCGTGGTTTTAACGGCTTTGGTAGGCCTGGATATGATTTCACGCCGGCTTGATAACCTGGTTTATGAAACATTTATGCTTCGTTAATGCTTACCAGAAAATTGGAAGCTTTATTGCTTTGCTCAAGTTTATTGATTATTTATAATCTCATTTTCAAAGAGTTACATTGTTATGCCCTTAGCGCCAGAAAATTATTGCCGCCACATTAAACCGGCGAAAAAAACCATAGCCTGGGCGATAAGCTGTATATTAAGTCTGTTTGCCGGCTCAAAAATTTATGCAGATCCGAGTATTGCTTTTTATTATGGCAAACCAATGCCGATTGATTTCTTGGCGCATTTTGATCAGGTTGTGGTTGAGCCCGAAAATATTGATGACATTAAGCAACTCACAGCAAAAGGAGTTACAGTTTTTGCTTACTTGAGTGTCGGCGAGATCCATCCTAGCCGTGTCTGGTACTCAGAAATTCCAAAACATTGGCTGTTGGGTAAAAACATGGACTGGGAGAGCAGTATCGTCGACTTAAGTAAGAAAGAGTGGCATAATTTTATCATCAATAGGCTGATGGCCCCATTATGGAAGCGTGGATACCGTGGATTTTTTCTTGATACCCTTGATAGTTATCAACTTATAGCCACAACCTCCAATAGTAAATTAGTTCAACAGAAGGCACTAGCTGATCTTATCAGAACGATGCATCAGCGATTTCCTGGTATTAAACTCATCCTCAACAGAGGGTTCGAAGTGTTGCCCGAAATTGCCGGTTATGCAGTAGCTGTAGCGGCCGAATCACTATTTGAAGGCTGGAACCCTAATTGGAATAGTTACAGGGAAGTTCCGGAGTCTGATCGTGACTGGTTACTGAACAAGCTGAATCAGGTTCATGATCAATACGGTCTTCAGATTATTGTGATTGATTATGTTCCCCCTGAGCAAAAAAAGCTCGCGCGAAAAGTAGCGAACCGGATAGCTGCATTGGGATTTACCCCTTGGGTCACAAATCCTTCTATGGATATGCTTGGTATAGGTAAATAGAAAATCTGACAGTTTTTATCCAATATGATGGTCATGACCATAAATTTTAGAAGTATACTATCGATGCATTCTATTTCACTTCCTACGACAAAAAGTGAGCCCACAGCAGGCAGGTAAACAGCAATTAATTGCTTCGAAACTATGCAATTAGCTAATTTTATTGCCATTTTATGCTGATCGGCAACTCATGTGATGTTTCTCAAAGCTGAAGTTTCCTAAAAACTCATTATGCCACCCTGCATAACTATGCCGCCACGAGAAAATTTTTCGTGGGCTTGCCCGGGTTTTAGGCAAACCTTGTCGAAATACTCCCTGAGCGAGGCATCGCACTATTATGCCCTATTATGCCGGCTTTCCGGATCGGCTTTTAGAGGCGGTCCCGGATAAATCCAGGCGACTGCTGCAGCCTCCTTCAGACTCATTTAGCATTTAAAGAGGCTCATTACTATATTTACTTGATTTCCATATCTGATAATAAATCATTGAGCAGCTTTTGGGCTGTACCGCGTACTGTTTCTGCACTCCAGCCTGATTTTGCTCCGGTAGCTGACCACACAACCCTGCCTGAAGAAATTTCGATAACATGGATACTTAAACCAACTGCCGGCTCTCCACCAACGCCGGTTTTGTAATTCCATTCCTCGATATTTCCGGTAATTCCATAAGTTAAATTGTGTTGCCGCGCCCAATTCATAGCATTATCCTGGTTCCCCCTCTCATCCAATATCGGCCAGATTTCTGCTTTTTCATTGTGGTATTGGTAAACCTGCAAATTATATATCCCTTTACTTCGCAGCAAAGTAGCTAAAATTTCTTCAACTTTGTCACCGGCGCGAGGCGTTCCTGAATAATTCTGGAACGGTAGGAGAATCCATGTTTTAGAGGATTCGAAGGTATCCCTACCGTATTTGTCAATGGTCGTACAAGCCGACACTGAGCCAAGTAATACTGTAATCAGTATCAATCTCCTTATATCGAACTGATTAACGCGTTTAAGCCAAATGAACATAAGTTATCTCCTTCCACATTGATCAATAGTTAAAATGCTGCTGCCCCATAAAATACCCTATCCAGTCAACTATCCGGCAACTTTTTCAAGTTGTAAAAGCTTAAAACCGTATTGAATATTGAGCTCCTATTCCTTGATAAGCCTGACCCGCCTTGCCACCTTGTACAGTACCATAGAAAGCTCCCACGCTAAGAACATCCGCTTTAAAAGGTGAAATACCTGCGCTTACTCGACCGGTATAGGTCAACTCATTGGCGGGCCAAGCCCAGCCGGCCCATCCATCGATCAGTATGAAAGGCTCCCTTGGAGCTTCCAGTTCAGACAGTCCATAGCGCAAAGTTGTACCAACACCCATCGAACTGTAGTCTCGAGAAACAATAGTATCCACTGTAGCCAAAGGAGACGGGACTGAGGTTCTTAATTCGGAAGGCAGGCTGTCTTTCAGACTATTACCTTCTGTCGAACCTTGCAATCTGACCTGCCAGGTAGGCATCGCCGGAAGCAGTGTATAACTCAGAATTGTGTTAATTCTATATCCTCCGCCAAGCGTACTGCCTTGGCGAGTCAGATAGCGATGTCCGTCAATGTCAAGCTGGAAAAAACTTTGTCTGGTTAATTTTGTTACCAAACTGAGTGAGACTTTGTCTTTAGCGCCTAAAGCGCGAAAATAAGCTGTTTCATTGCTCATTTCATGTAAACCAATTCTAAAATTTGTTTCCAGATAGTCGGTCAACTTAGACGTTAAACTCATTGAGCCATAAACAAGCGATTCATCATTTCGCAAGTTTCCACCCATATTAAGTTGTAACTGGTGGCGTGACTGAAATGGAAATTTTCCTTCAAGAGATAAATCGAATTCATCTTTTGCGGAAAGTCTTAATTCTTCGCTCTCGGAACTGTTGAGATGATTGTGCCTAAGTTGAAAAGCAAGCGCTTTTTTTGATATAGGTAAGGCCAAACGCGCCTGACTTTGAGTGATATCAAGAAAACCTAGACTGCTATAGCTAAATCCCAGATCGACTTGTGAGCTTTGCTGTATAGCTAATACATTCCGATACTGATACAGCCCCCTCTGCTCAATGCCAATACTGTCAGACGTTTGTAAATAATTGTCCAGTAGGACCAATGCTTCATCCGGTTTGTTTATCCGTTTCAGTGTTTCAACACGATCAAGCGGCGTTAACTGGTCGCCTTCCTTGTTAAGGATATCGGCTGCTGTTTTTTGATCATCGTCGGCAAGTGCCAACGCCAGCCTTTGCCAGGCCGGCGTTGGCTGGCCCTTTGCTTGTGCGCGCAACAGCCAGAAACGGGCTGCATCGTAATTTTTCCGGGATAAATAGAAAGCAATAGCCAATTCTCGTATCTTCGGATCATCCATTCCTTTCGTCGAAAAGTTTTGCATTATTTGTTCTTCAAACTCCGTCCCTTCCACTTCACGAATTAACGCCAGAAATTCAGGTTGCAACAACATTGACGATTCATCTAGTTTCGGATTACTCTTCCCTGGCTGAATTTCAGGCTCCGGATATTGGCTTTCCGCTGATGCTATGAAGGTAGTCAACAGTAATGTTGTAAAAGCAATTTTTGTAATATATGTATTTCTCACAAATTTCATCTAATGTTCATGGGCTGCAATTGAGCCCTCAACTTAAACAGTGCATATTGACGCAGACGCAAGGCAGCATCTATGCGACCGGCTTTAGTCAGAGTATCTGCATAGGCAAGTAATCCAACATAATCGTCATGATTCAGATTGGCCTTGCGTTCAAACCAGAGCAAAGCTTGCTCTTCTTTGCCCAACTGAATCAGTCCCGAAGCATATACCCCCCATAATGACGGAGTTGTAACAGCATCCTTTTGCCAAAGCTGAAGAAAACTGGCGAGGCGCTGATTATTTTTTTGATCAATTAACGCCCACAATACACCTTCTTTGGCGATTTTAGAAGCAGGATTAACATGAAGCGCCTGTTGATAGGCTGTCAGCGCCTGTTGAAACTGCCGATCATGATTATGTAACTGGGCGCGTATAAGCCAGTACATTTCCAGGCGCTGAAATTGTTGCTTATCTGCTTCAGCCATATGCATCATTTGCCTTACATCATCCCATAACCCAAACTGAACAGCTACATCCATGGCTAGCAATTGCCAACGTGGTTGACTGAGCCGTTGATAGGCTTCGCGAGCAATTGCAATGGCATCCTGAGCTTGTCTCTTGTCCCTCAATAGCTGAATTAAGCGATCCGCAGCTAAAGCATTTTTGTCGCCTGATTTCCAGATTGTCCGGTAAACCGATAGCGCAATATCGTTATGTTTACTTTCCCAACTCGAATCAGCAAAGAGTAGCCAGAATGCAGTATCCTTAACGGATGCCCGTTTTTGGTTTTGCACCAAAATTGAAAATGCGGCTTCCGGCTGGCCAGTACGCCGTAGCAACTCGGCTTCATGTATAACGGCTGGAATGGGATGACCAAAATGCTCGCCAATATGATGCCACGTAGCGATTGCTTCCACTAATAGTCCTGCATTTTCCTGCGCGTTTGCTAGCGTCTCCCATCCTCGTTGTTCAGATGGATATCGAGTCAAATAGCGTTTTAAGAAGCCGATTACATTAGCAGAATGACCATCCACACTGAAGATATACACTAAATCGTTCAATTCGACCTCGGTTAAAGCACGTATCCCAGACACTAAAGTGAACATTTCTATAGTGATTTCTCTTGCTTTAAGCCCTCTGGCCAGACGAAGCGCATTATCTATTGCTACTTTATCCGCTTTATCGTGTCTAATCAACCAAACCCAATGATTCAAAGCCACATCCAGTTTAACAGCCCATTCGGCTATTAGTGCCGTACGTTCACGAAGTTGACGATCTTTCGGTTTTAGCATCAGCATACGTTCAGAAAGCGACCAGGCAATATCAAGATCTCCGGCTGCTAAGGCAAGTTCTATCTGTTTACTGATTTGTTCAGGATTATCCGGATCTAATGATAGGCGCAAGTTACCCCATGCAAGCGCCTGTTTTTGATCATTTGCAGCCAGTGATAATACAATGGCTTCGTCAAGAAACTCTACGTCATTTGGAAAACGCTGCATATACTCCCTAATAAATGCAAGCGCAAGCGGTCCTTTATCCGCAGCCCGTAAAGCATTGATTGCCAGTAATGCAAATTGTTTGGCCAACTCAGCATTACTGGTTGACGCATAGGCTTTCTTATAGATTTCCACTGCCTGCATCGGTGTTCCAGAAGCGACATACCAGCGACCGGCTTCTTTTAACCGATCAAAGCGATGCTCATTGTCAATGGTTGCCCAGCGTTCATAAAGTTTTGCCGCGAGGTCTGGCCGTCCCAGTTCCTGGCTGAGCTTAATAGCCATAGGAAGCAAATCAACAGGCACTTGCTCATCGGCAATAACCCCTATTTTTTTTCTGAGAAGAGCAAGATCGTTTGCTCTGGAAGGATCCGCAGCAGTCTTGCCGAAGTACAATTTGAGATCCAGCTCTAACGCTAGAAATCTGGCTTCAGTTGCTTCCCGCCCCTGTTGATTCAATAAAGGCTCAAGTACAAGAAGGGCTTCATTAATCTTGCCCATCTTGGCCTGTTGTCTGGCAAGTTCTAGGCGTAATGAAGCATCGTCAGGATTAACATTTACCAGCAATTGCAGATACAGCACTGAAATATGATCCGGTTTTGCCAGCTCTAACATCGCTTTCAAACGTTCCTCCTTTTGAAACAACAGAAGAAATACGATTATTAATGCTGCTCCGAACAGAAAAATTAATTTCGATCCAAGCAATCGTTTCTGTTTCTGCATAGGACGGCAATAATTGTTAAATCATCTTTCATTAAAGTTATTACAACCTCTCTTAGCCAAAATTATGTCCCTGATAAATGCGTTCATACATGATCAACAAATGAATTAGCAAGGGTTTCAGTACATAAGTCTAGTTTAAACTAGAAAATTGCCTAGATATGACGCAATAAAAATTTATCAACCCCTTGGATGTTTAAGAGGGATAGTAAAACCGAGTTTTATTAGAATAGGATTTCTAATAAAAATGATGTAGAAGACCGTTGTCTCTCCTGCTGAAAAGAAGTGAGATTATAGTCATCCTTCATCTGATTCATTAGCCCGACTCACACAGGTTAACGCTTATTACGATAGCAGTTTAAAGTTGTATCTGATTATAAATAATAAATATTAATAAACAATACAAGGCTTACTCAAAATTTAATAATAAGGTTTTTAAGATTGAATTAAGAAAAGCTTGAACTAAACTTAAACTGAACCATGCTAGCATGCTAAAGCCTTCAGATAGTCGTGTTACTGTAGTATATGGCAAATGACTAAAAACGTTGATCAGTCCGACTTGCTTTGAATAACAACGAACTATGCGGTGACAAAGCCATTAAAGGTCCTATGTAATTGCCGTCAGAAACATTCAAGATAGATTCAAATGTTATTAACGGCGGAAAAAAGAAATGTACCGCGATTGTTAGAAGAGCCGGATCAATAGTCATTGAAAACCATTTCATGTATGCCCTTGCCGATTGAAACTTTAACTGACTAATTGAAGAAAAAAACAGGCATCGAATGCGTTAGCAAGGTTCAACTATGCAACAGGCAAGTCATACTGTATTGTCGAAAATTGGTTACCACCTTATTTTTCGCCTTCATTATTAAGGACTGTTATTAAAATATCAACTTAAAAGAGGTCCATCAATGAATTTATCTGACATGGCTAATTCAGCAGTTAGTCATCGTATCGACAAGCAATCATCTATTCTTCCGCTTGCAGACATAAGAAAATGCAGATTCAATAACACACTTAAGCGCCGCCATAAAACCAGCTGTTTATTGCAATTACTATTTTGTTTGTCCTTGTCGATAACGACTCCAAGCTTTGCGGATCTTGTGTCTCCGGTTAGCTTAGCAAACAAAAAAGGAACTTCTAGCCCAGAGCCGATCGCGGTTCTTAATGCACAAGATCAAACAGGCAACGCAGATGATCCGAGTAAGTATCTGGAGTTTATTCCGGCAACTAACGGTTATAAGGGCATTTTTAAGTTCACCATCCCCAGTAATATTAATCAGACACTGAATTCTTTGACTTTTCATGCCAATTTCCGTGGCCCACAAATGTCTGATGAAAAATGGGTTTTCAAACTATTTGATGTTCAGTACGGCAAATGGGTCACTGTTGCCGACAACAGCAACGCTGTTTCCTGGACATGGAGCGCCATCAACGCAGCCGTAACAGGTGATCCAAACCGGTTTATTGACAGTAACGCACAAATCAGACTTAAATTCAGTACAGGAGGCAATATCGATAATAGTCAGCTTGATTTTCTGGCTTTAGAAACCACTACTGTTGATCCCGTTACAACACCAATAGCTACTCCTGCTCCTGCTCCTGCTCCTGCCCCTGCTCCTGCTCAGGGAAATCGCTGGCAGCCAGCAATCGGTACATCCTGGCAGATTCAATATACCGGAACCATCAACACTTCATTGGACATCGACACATTTAATCTCGACCTGTTTGACACCAGCACTTCCGTCATCGCGGCATTAAAGACTAAAGGCAAACATGTTATTTGTTACTTTAGTGCCGGCAGCTACGAAAACTGGCGATCCGATAAAAATAAATTTCCAGCCTCGGTTCTGGGCCAAAATCTGGATGGCTGGGCAGGTGAAAGATGGCTGGACGTCAGACAGTTAAATACGCTGATGCCCATCATGCAGGCTAGAATGCAATTAGCGGCAGATAAAGGTTGCGATGCTGTTGATCCAGACAATGTAGACGGCTACAGTAACAATACCGGATTTACTCTCAGTTATAATGATCAGCTTGCCTATAACATGGCTCTTGCCCAGGCAGCACACAATCTTGGCTTAGCTGTAAGCCTGAAAAACGACCTGGATCAGATTAAGGATCTCGTTAACTATGTTGACTTTGCCGTCAATGAGGAATGCTATCAATATAACGAATGCAGTATGCTCAAACCTTTCATCGATGCAGGCAAACCCGTATTTGGTATCGAGTATAACCTGTCAACTGCGAGTTTCTGTCCACAAGCCAATGCAAGTAATTTTGATTTTTTGAAAAAGAATCTATCTCTCGATGCCGCGAGAACATCCTGTAGATAAACTTCACCACACAAATGTGGGTTGCTGCTTTGCTTTATCGAGCAGCAACCATTTTCATGGGAAGAAAAGTTTCCCAAAACGAATAACTGATAATTCTTGTTGTTGAAAGGGGCCTACGCAAACCTCTCTCATCGATAGTCTTTAACTCGCTAAGGATTATGTCTTGCAATGATTGGCTTGTACTTTGTCGGATGGCCCTTTATTTTGGCCACGCTTCAGCTAACATTTGGTCTTCCGCACTTACCTTCTCATGTCTGAAAATTTTTAGGAGAGAATTTTTGAATTGGCTCAATGGCTAGACCGCGCAATACATGGTATATTTTGTTCAACCCAGAAAAGCCAGTACCAGTCAGAGTTTGCTAGTCAATTCTGAACATTCCGCCGCCGTTGCTGTATAAAGTGCTTCTTTGATACAACACACAACAGCCCCTTGAATCTACAAGCACTCAAAGTACGTCTCGTGCGTCCTGATGAAGAACAGCGATATCAAGAGATAATGCAAACCCATCATTATTTAGGTTCACTCGCTAAGATCGGTGAACATCTCTGGTACATTGCAACGATTCTTGGTGAATGGGCGGCCTTGTTGAGTTTTTCCGCGGCGGCACTCAAATGCGCCGCACGGGATCGATGGCTAGGCTGGGATTTCAGGCGCCAATACTCCCGCCTCAATTTACTGACCAACAACAGCCGATTCTTGATCCTGCCGGAGTGGCATTATTCAAATCTGGCATCAAAAACCCTCTCACTCTGTCTGAAGCGATTGTCCGGCGATTGGCAGGCGCACTTTGGCCATCCCCTGTTGCTGGTAGAAACCTTCGTCGATCCTGCACGCTTTCAAGGTACCCTCTATAATGTCGGGCACGAAAAGATGTGCCCGACCTGTCTATACAGATTCTGCTTAGCGCCTGACAAAATGTTAGTTCAGGCGTTGGAGGCTGTGAATAGAAGACACTTCGATCGATATGTCTACTATTTAATTTTAGACTTGTGATTTATAATCAGCAGACAGTTTTCGATCCACAGCAGACCCGCAGAAATTTATACAATAATCTGCAAATGGTATTTTTACTCACTAAAATGAAATACAAATGGATATCAAATTCACATCAGGCGGATCGACTTATTAACAGTTGTGTTGTACTCTGCACAGGTAAAATCCTGCTTAATTTTCATTTATGTAATAATTATTTTAATGGGAGAGACCCATGCAAACAGCCAAGCAAGCAGCACAACAACTGATTGAACGGATGCCAGACCAGGCCAGTTGGGATGACATCATGTATGAGCTATATGTGAAGCAGAAGCTGGAAGAAGGCCTTAAGGCGGTGGCCGATGGCCGTACCGGATCCCATGAGGAAGCTAAAAGGCGGCTGTTGGGCAATGCGGGTTAAAATGGACGGAACCAGCACTGGAGGATATGGCAGGGATTCAGGCGTATATCGCCAAGGACTCCCCGTATTATGCCCGGCAATTTATTGAACGCATCTTTGAGGCGGCGGAAACGCTGGAAGATTTCCCGGAACTGGGAAGGAAAGTGCCGGAAGCCGAAGGCAGTGACAAGATCAGGGAGTTGATCTTCCAAAGTTACCGGATATTGTACTTGAACCAACCCAACCACGTTTACATACTGGCCGTGATCCCCGGCAGCCGCAACTTGGCGGGCATGGAACATAAGCCTTGGGCGGTTGGCTGAAGATCAGTCATAAGGCTACTGCATTCGGCGGGTTATGCCGCGTAGCAACATGGAAGTTACTTTGGCTCAGTCTGATGCGCGGCTAACTCTCCCTACAAATCACCTTCTGTATGAGACGACCCCATTATTGCATTACAGGACTATTTATACCGATTCGCCGTATCCACTTTGATCTTCGTTAATAGCGGTAGCCCATTCACGCGACAGCAAGAAGCCGAGGCGGACGTATTTGTGGAACGAAGAATACGGCCAGTCGGCAACGCATTTAGTCAACCCATGTTTTACCGGATTTCAGTGGATATAATCAACATGCCTTTGAAAATCGGTGTCATCGCGAATCGTATGCTCCCAAAACCGTCGTTGCCAAAGCCGATATTCGCCACGGTTGTCAGGAGTTAATGGCATTCCCGATGTACGCAGCTCGCGATTAAAACAATACCATCACCAGCGATCCCAGCATGATCAGGGAACATCCCACAGCAAGCTGCCAAGTGAGATGTTCACCCAAGAATAGTACGCCTAGCAGGATCGCGAACACTACGCTTAGCTTGTCAATGGGCGCCGCCTTAGTTACAGGTCCCAGTTGCAATGCCCGGTAATAGCAAAGCCACGACAATCCTGTGGCAATGCAGGAAAGCGTCAAGAACAGCCAGGTGCTGGCCGGGATACTCTCCGGCTTGCGCCATTCGTCGCGAATGAACAGAATGACGGCGGTAACGGCGATGATGACCAGAGTGCGGATAAATGTCGCCAGGTTGGAATTGATACCGGCCACGCCCAGTTTGCCCCAGTATCGCTGTCAATCCGGCAAAGAACGCTGAACCGAACACATACAACTCCCAACGATTCAGCCAATTCATAGACCTGGCTCCAAGGCGAATTATGCCCAAGTCCGATAGTACCGGAAAAATGGTTCGGCCGCTTTTTGCTGGCGATCGTCCGCTTGACAAAATAAACCGTGGGTGTGGTTTATCTGTCAACACAATAAATTTTTTGCATAACTTAATCGGCACCCTTCATTTTCCAATTAACAGTTTAACAAAATTTCCCCAGGTGTTGTGATATGCATTTAGAGCAATCACATATAAGGAGAAGATCATTAAATTTACCCGCCGCCCCGATCTCGATACTCAAGCCCGTATAAA
>JAGXGJ010000101.1 GCA_024636875.1 Methylococcaceae bacterium
AATCCATAAATGAGCCTGAAGGAAAGTATGTTCCTATTTTAGAATAGATAAATAAATTTCAAAATTTGTTGTTGTAATTCAAATAATCAGATGGTGGGTAAGTTGTGGACGGCCGGTGTGTCAACCTGTGGGCAACAGGGACGTTGTCCATCGGGTTGTCCACGGAGCCGCCCACAGCTTATCCACGACCTTCCTTCAGCATCATTTCATGTTAGAAACAAGCACCTCCTTCAAGCTCATTTCATATTGGAAGAGACTGTCTGGGTTGTCCAATTTGAAAAATGCGACAAACTTAACCCTTATTTAACACATACAATTAATATCCATTTAAAAACAACATATTGTGTTATAAAAAATCTTCGTGTGGCACTACACCTTGAAAAATAGCGTCTGGTCTCAGTCTTTTAGACGATGGTTTTGCTGATACCTCCGGGTGCCGGGTTCACTTTTAACGCACGATAAATGGCCATTTGCTCCGGTTCCGCACGGGTGGCTTTGCGAACATGCAGCGCTTTCCCATCAGCCAGCACGACGGAAACTGGCGGTTACCCGGCATTGAGTGCGCATGATTTCACGTAATGCGCGCCAGTTGCTGTTGGCATTAATGCCGCTCTCTTTCAGACAACGGCGAATAAGTTGGACAAACTGGTAGGCCAATACGGTGATGAACAAGTGACTGTCAGCCCGCTCTTCTTTACTATGAAAGATAGGCCGAAAACCCGGATCACTTTTGAAGCAGCGAAACACGGCTTCGAGGTCAGTGAGAATCCTATAGGTGCGCCATAGCTGTTCTTCCGTCCATTGGCATTGGTTGCTGCGCAGGCAATAGACACCCGGGAGACCAATATAGGACCCCTGGACAATGTGTTTTTGCCAAGTGCTGCTCAGGGCTTTTTCGCCGCTGTCATCGGTTTGCAAGTCGATTTGATAATGCTGACCGATGCACTGATGCTTTTCTCATCGACGGCCTATCCGTTCCCACAATTTGTCTGGGCGTTTTTCGGTGCGGGGGCGTTGCAGCCCTTCGTTTAAGGCCTTGAGTCCGGTTTCAAAACGACTGGCGAAGCGTTCCGCCATGGCCTTTTCCATTTGTTCACGGCCGGGTGAATGGCAATAGAGCCGAACTTCTTGCCCGTCTTCGGCGACTACTTTTTGGCAGCGTACCGTTTCCTGGGCAGCGGTTTCCAACGAGACAGCGTCATCCGCATTGAATTGACGTGAGCGCTCACGGCTGACGACCAGATAACCATAGCCAGCTTTGCGCAGCCATTGAATATTGGCCTCTGTGGCGATACCGGCATCCATCACCACCAGGGCGCCCTGTGGCGCACCCAGATTTTGCAGCATGGTTTCCAGCGTACTTGCTTCGCTGACATTGCCGGCAAAGGTCTGTGAACGGCGTACAAAGCCTGTCCTGAGCTATGTCGAAGGGCCGCTGCCGTCCAGGACTAAACCCAGCGTCACCAGCGGACAACCGCAAGGGGTGTCCCCGCAATTCGTACGAAACGCTAAGGCGTTTCTACGATAGCGTGACAATCCGTGCGCTTTTCTTTTGAGCGACTATGCCGGGCCTTCGTATTGTGCGGTACTTCGCCTTCGAAATAGGTATTGGTGAGATCGTACAGGGTGATGGTGGTCGAAAAACCAAACAAATCAGTAAGGCGCGTGAATAAGGTCTGCTCGATCCGGGCGCTGTGCTTCCACAAAGTATCTGCCGCCCGGTACATCGTCATCAAGGGCAGAGCTTCATAATCAACCTCCATTAACTCGCCCAGGCCGCTGTGCTTCATTAACCAGTTGTGGGTGGCTAACTCCGAACCCACTCCGGCCATACGGCCAATAATGGAACCCACTATCGCAGTTATTTGCGCGCCATTGATGCCCAGGTGGGTCAGCAAGTCGAGGAAATTCAGTTGCTGCATAGCCCAAAGTCCTAACTGTTCCACACCGACGGTTCTGGGCCGGGTCAATCCCAGGGGGAGTCCACATCCACAACTTGCAGATCAGCTGACACAGTCTCTACAGATTCTACCGGCGCGACCGACGACTCCGCAGGGCTTGAATGCCCCTCATCCGCTATCGGTGTTTTGATGACGACCGCCTATCGCGCTATGAGTTGAGCGGCAATGCGTTGCGCCGCCTTTTCAACAGCTACCGGCAATTCGATAGGCAATAACTCAACTTGGTGGCTCATCAATTGCTCAATTCTCACGCAAAGCGAAGCCCACAAATCCTGATCAACAGAGAAATGCCTACCCAGATAGATTCAATAGGATCATCTGACGCGGTTTTCCATCCACACGTTGGTTAACCACCAAACGACAGGTGTAATAGCGTTCGCCCGTAGACGAGTTGTTGGTATGAGTTCGACGGATATACATGATGCAAAAAAATAGCGCAGTTTGGAAAAATCCGCAAGGAGTGTGTGAAAATATTATGGCCCTACAAAAGGGAAATAACGTCAAAACTCAGTTGCATATCTAGAAAATCAATGACTTACACAAGAATCTCAGCTTGATTTTGGCTAAATTTAGGGGGTGGTTGTTAAATATGGGATAAGCTGATATGCGCAGATTGGCTGGATCAACTTTAACCCAGACGCCTCGCCAATTTCACAACCTTGACCAAACTGAGGGAAACTGCTGCTGGTTCTGGCCTGACAAGAAGCTTGGTAAGCATAATAGACGTTGCCCTGAACCAGCGGAGATTGATTCAGATTGGTAACGGATGATCCATCCCATAGATTGGCTGGGACATACTTGAACAAGCTGCCGCCATCAGCATCAGCGCCGCCAGTTCCCGGACGTTCTTCGTCACCGTATTAAGCAACACCTTCCTGGCTTAAATCAAGACCTTCCCATGCCAAATTGCCTAATGCACCGCGATATTCATCTTTACCGGTTACCGGCGCTCCATTTGTATCAACGCATCATCGGCATCGAGCAAGGGCGCGGCGCTCACGTAACGATAGGTGTCCGTTTCGTGTCCCTTGCCTGTCCATCTGCCATTTTAGGTGATAGGTGTCATAATGAGAATTGCTGACGCCGAATGGTTTCTTAAGATATTGAATGAAATTGTTGAGATAATTTAATAACTGATGTTACGCTGTAAATCAATTTTCCGGGTTCCCGGTTTCAGTTTTCAACTTAACGGTCATTACCCCGGAAAATAAAAGATGTACTTTCATCGTAAACCGGGGCAGTTATGCGTTAAGCCGTTCGTTGTAAACACTTAATCCCGCTGTGATCTAAACATTTTGCCTCTATTTCGCTTGTAATTATTCCGCTAATTAACACAACACTCTTATAGTATCAAATATGAACAACGTTTTACCCGGAGATCCCAAGCTTTGGCTACTCCCCGTCCTGTCTGGCTTCCTGATCGGCACCAGTTACATCCCCTTCCCTCCCTGGGCTTCCCTGTTCTGCTTTGTACCGCTATGGATTTTCTGGAGACAGCAAACCAGTATTAAAAACGCGTTCCTTGGCGGATTAACTACGGCTTTTGTATTCACACTGATCGGTTTTAACTGGGTCACCTATCTGCTGCACGAATTCGCTCATCTGGCGTGGCCGATTGCAGTCATTGGCATGATTGTTTATGCCCTGATTGCACACTTGTATGTGCCTATAGCCGGCCTATTATGGTTTTGGGGACAACGTAAATTCAAGTGGCCCGAACGCTTATCGTTGGGGTTGATGGCGATTATTACCGTATTGTGTGAAGCCTACTCGGTGACGTTGTTTGACTGGAACTTTGGATATTCCTGGTATGGCGCGAATATTCCTGTTTACCAGTGGGCTGAGTTTATCGGATTTAGCGGTCTCAGTGCAGCAACATTGCTTTGTAATCTGGCATTTTATCGGGCCTGGCAACAACGCAAACAGAACTCGGGTAAAATCATATTATTAGCGCTTGTCGCGGGATTCATTCTATTAAATGCAGGCGGATTATGGCTTAAAAACAGACTACCACAACCGGATGCGTCATTTAAAACACTGCTGATTCAGGCGAGTATTGAAAATTCAGAGAAAATGGCAGCGGAATTGGGTGAGGGTTTTAGCAATGAAATATTCAATCGTTATAAAACACTAACGGATAAGGCGCTTAAAACCCATAAAGAATCAAAAATCGACTTTGCCATGTGGCCTGAAACCGCTTTTCCAGCCTTATTGGGAGAACAATTCAAGTCCAATGAATTGCCTGTAGCTCTGGCTCAATATCTTGATGAGAGACAACTGCCGCTGATAACCGGCGCTTACAGTGTCGATGAACCATCCCGCCTGATTACAAATTCCCTGTTTGTATTGAATAAGGAGGGTGAAATCGTGCCGCCTCATTACAGCAAGACTATTTTGCTGGCTTTCGGCGAATATATACCCGGCGAACAATTCTTCCCTGAAATCCGTGACTGGCTGCCGCCGACGGGTCATTTTGCAAGAGGCGCAGGTCCTACTGCCTTATTGAACTGGAATGGCTATAAAATGGGGGCGCAAATATGCTATGAAAGTCTTTTCCCCGGATTTTCACGTTCGCTTGCTAATCTGGGAGCGCAATTCATCGTCAATGTAACCAATGATTCCTGGTACGGCACATGGCAGGAACCCTATCAACATATGTACATGACATTGGCACGTGGCGTAGAGTTTCGCCGTCCGGTGCTGCGCGTCACCAATACCGGTATATCCACGGTATCGCTGGCATCGGGAGACATTCTGGAACGATCGCCAATACATCAACCATGGACTGGACTATACGAAGTGCCCTACCTTAAAAATCCGCCTGTTACTTTTTACCAAAGCTGGTTTTGGCTGATTCCCTGTCTACTTTGGGGGACTTTGTTAGTGTTGCTTGGAGTCGGTTTAAAAAAGCAATAAATTTTAAAAAATATTTTGCCAAACAGTTTATTGGTTTATAAAACTTAGGTTGAATGATTTTTTAGGATAAAATAGTTGACTAGCGATCACAAGGTTAAGTGTGAATAATGATAAGCGCGATTGTTTTTGTTAAAAATTTTACATTTTATTTTTCTTTAAAGTGGAGCAATTATGAGTAAATTAATTTTGATAAAGCGCTTTTTAGTCATTCTGATATTGGCTACATCCGTCGCAGGTTGCGCCGGGGGCAAAACATATGAAAGCACAGGTGAGTATATTGATGATTCGGCGATTACCACAAAGGTGAAGGCATCAATATTAGGCGATTCCAGACTTAAGATGCTTCAGATTAATGTTAAAACTTTCAAAGGTATCGTGCAACTGAGCGGGTTTGTCGATTCCAGTGCTATGGCCACCAGAGCCGTGGAGATTGCAAGAACAGTTAAAGGCGTCAAAATGGTTAATAACAGCCTCATCGTAAAATAACTATACTGAACAGGAACGCCAGTCAAATCAAGCAGTTCGTCACCCGGCGCTTCGTATGACAGTGCTTCCCGAAGCCCACACCCCCGGCGGACAACGTTTAATGCTCGCTCCACCGAATGTCGTTAGCTCGGTTGCGTCAACTGGAACGATATCCGCACATGGATGAGCAACATTGGAACGCGCCAGGCTTTATTGGCTTGGCGCGTTTGATTTTTGAATGGAAAAAAACCTCAATAAATAATCTTTTGCTCTTTCAACAGGCTGTAAATATCATCAATAGACTGTTGGCCGGTATCAAAATCAATATCTGCCAAATCCGCACTGTAATTGATGCATAGACAAATCAGGCCCGCTTTTTTAATGGCCAGGATCAACGCTGTGTTTTGCGTTTCCAGGACGGTCGTTGCATGACCGTTATCAAACAGCTTTCTCTCCAGTTTGTAGGCAGTTTCCTTACTGCTTGAACCTGTCAAGGCAATCGCGGCGGCTTTCTGGCTGTAGCGCGCTGCGCGCTCTTCTGTACTGACCGGCTGCAGCGGTTCATCACCGGTTACGCCGGTAATCATACCGGCACCGACAGTGCCGTTTGTCAGACGGTCAATAATAATGAAAGCGCCAGTGCCTCTGTTGATTTTATAGGGGTCAAAAACCACAGGTGCATTGACGGTAACGGTGCAGGAACCGATTTCATTCAGATGCAATTCGCTGGCATCATGATGTTCCAGGGTATTGACATCGATTCTGTGATGAATCATCGCAACCGAACCGGAGACACTGCGTGTCGCCAGTTTAAGTGTGTATTGACGGCCCGGTATCAGGGCTTTTTCAGTCATCCAGACGATAGTGGCTTTAAATTTGTCGGCGACTGTTGGCGGCAGTTTTTCTGTGCCGATAATCATGTCGCCGCGGCTTATATCAATCTCGTCTGCCAGCGTCAGCGTCACGGCCATCGGCGGAAAGGCTTCGTCAAGATCGCCGTCATAGGTCACGATAGCTTTTATTTTGCTGCTTTTGCCTGAAGGCAGGGCAGTGATCTGATCGCCCTTGCGGAAAATACCGGAAGCTACTGTGCCACAAAAGCCGCGAAAATCCAGGTTGGGCCGGTTAACATACTGAACGGGAAAGCGGGCATCGTCAAAATTGTGGTCATTGGCGATTTCGACGCTGTTGAGGGCTTCCATTAATGGTTCGCCAGTAAACCAGGACATATTTTCACTCTTGTTTACCACATTATCACCGTCCAGTGCCGACATCGGGATAAAACGGATGTCATGTAAATCCAGTGTGTCTGTGAAGCGCAGGTAATCCTGTTTGATCTTGTTAAAGGTGGCTTCACTGTAATCGACCAGATCCATTTTGTTGACCGCGACGATGATGTGCTGAATACCCAGCAAGGAAGCAATGAAGCTGTGGCGCTTGGTCTGGGTCTGTACGCCGTAGCGGGCATCTATCAGGATAATGGCCAGGTCGCAGGTTGAAGCCCCGGTCGCCATGTTGCGGGTATATTGCTCATGCCCCGGGGTGTCGGCAATAATAAACTTGCGTGTGGACGTGGAAAAATAGCGATACGCCACATCAATCGTGATGCCTTGCTCGCGTTCGGCCTGCAAACCGTCAACCAGTAATGCCAGGTCTATATTTCCGGCGCCGGTGGTGCCTGACTTGACGCTATCCGCCTGCACCGCCGCCAGCTGATCTTCATAGATCATTTTGGAATCGTGCAGCAAACGGCCTATCAGTGTGCTTTTGCCGTCATCCACATTGCCGCAGGTTAAAAAGCGCAATAATTCCTTGCGTTCATGCTGCGCCAGATAAGCGTTTATATCGGTACTGATTAGATCGGATTGGTGGGACATCTTTTTTTCTGAATTCCTGTTGTGTGTTGCAGTAAACGGGCGTTGTTTTAGAAATAGCCTTCGCGCTTTTTCTGTTCCATCGACCCTGCCTGGTCATGGTCGATGAGTCGACCCTGGCGTTCAGAGGTTGTCGTTAACAGCATTTCCTGAATAATTTCCGGCAGCGTGGTCGCATTTGATTCAACGGCGCCAGTTAATGGATAACAGCCCAATGTACGAAAACGCACCTTTTTCATTTCCACCTTGTCATCCGGGCCGATGGGCATGCGCTCATCGTCAACCATGATTAACATGCCATCCTTGTTGACAACCGGGCGCTCCTTGGCAAAATACAAGGGCACGATCGGAATATTTTCCAGATGTATGTATTGCCAGACATCCAGTTCGGTCCAGTTGGACAGCGGAAACACCCGAATGCTTTCGCCTTTGTCTATTTTGCCGCTGTAGATGTTCCATAACTCGGGGCGCTGGTTTTTGGGATCCCAGCGATGGTTTTTGTCGCGGAACGAATAAACCCGTTCCTTGGCCCGGGATTTTTCTTCGTCACGGCGTGCGCCGCCAAAAGCCGCATCAAACTGGTATTTATCCAGCGCCTGCTTGAGCGCGTCCGTTTTCATCACATCGGTGTGTTTTTTACTGCCGTGAGTGAAAGGGCCGATGCCTTGATCAACGCCGTCCTGATTGATATAAACTATTAGATCAAGACCCAGCTTTTTGATCATCTGGTCACGGAATTTAATCATTTCCCTGAACTTCCAGGTGGTATCGACGTGCATCAAGGGGAAAGGCGGCTTGCCGGGAAAAAACGCCTTCATCGTCAGATGCAGCATGACGGCGGAATCCTTGCCAACGGAATACAACATGACAGGACGCTCAAATTCAGCCGCAACTTCACGAATAATATGAATACTTTCAGCTTCCAGCTCTTTAAGATGGGTTAGTTTATGATCAGTCATTAAAAGTCCGTCGGGGGGTTGGGATGTCATAGTATGATTATTGAACGCGTTCAATAACATCAAACATTTTATTTTAATTTGAACCGGCTATTAATGCCAGTTATGATCCAATTAATTATCAGCCGCTGCTTTTGGAATTAAAACTGCGTCGATCAACTCAGCATTGCAAGCCATAACCATTTCCCCTTCACTGTTCTTTAAGCTAACCCTATATTAAGTGCTGATGCGGTACAATGTTTATAACTTGTTTTTATTACCAAGAAGGCCAAAAGCAGGCGCCTCCAGGCAACATGTGGATAATGAAGGGAAGAGAATTTAGTGATTTGTCGAATAAGGCTTCCGTTCCTGCTCACGCCCCTTACCTACATCCTTGCAGGCAGGGTGATTGCTTGCGTGTGAAGTCAATACGGTAATATCTTCAAGCCCTTCATGGTCTTCATGGTAAAAATAAATGACACTTTCTGGAATCAGCACCCAACTTGAAACAGTCAATATTGATTTTTATTCCGTAAAAACTAACGTCGGATCAAGTGTGGATTTTCCAACGCATCGGCTTATTCAAAATCAAGACCGGCCTTTTGCCAAGCTTTTGCTCCTCCTTCAAGATTGATTAAGTTATGGTAACCTAATTCATAAAGCGATCTTGCAGCCGCATTGCCCATAGGGCCACTTTCGCAATACAGATAAATAGCTGTATTTTTATCTTGAGGAAGACTGTCTTGGTATTTCTCGATTTCGTTGAAAGGGATAAACAGGTCAGTGCCTTTTATATGCCGTTGTTCGGGCGTGTGAACGTCAACCAGAAATATATCCTCATTTTGCATGATTCGGTTTAATTCAGTCGCGGTTATCATCTCCACATAGTCTGGCTTTTGAAACATGCAGCCAGTACCGATGAAAATAAAAACGATCAGAGGATAAAGTTTTTTAATAACTATAGTTTCCGGGTTCATAAGTGCATACCATTGATAAATATAAAAAAAATCCGCATTAACAGAGTATAATTTTCAATTAACCTGAGATCATAACATTACGCAGTAAAAACTGTGCGCAATACTTTACATTTTCTGCGTTCCATTGTTTCCGGAATATTCACTCGGCTTTTATAACTATAGGAGCCAAAGCTGGTAAAGCGACCTTTGTAATACCCTCACCCTAACCCTCTCCCAAAGGGAGAGGGTACTTTGTGTCGCTTTACCAACGTCGGACTCTATAAGTACCCTGTTCATTAATTTTTACAGGACTTCATTGACTTAAATTATAACAGGGCAAGTTGTAAAAACTCATCACTGTGTTGCAGGCTAAGCACGCGATCAGACTTTTCCACACTTCAGGTAAATGTTATCCTTCAATGAACTTTTGATATTCCGTGCTTATGATCCTCTCTTCAGATTTGTCAAACATACGAAATCCCGGCGCAAGGATTTTTCTGGTAACCGGCGCAACTGGCGCGATAGGAAAAGCCATTGCCCGGCAACTTGCTGCAACAGCGGATTCCGAGGTCGTGCTGGTATGCCGCGACCCAATCAAAGCGGAACAGACGGTGACGGAAATAGTCGATTCGACCGGAAACACCGCCGTGCGTTTTGAACTCGCCGACCTAAGCCGATACCAGGATATCCGCAGATTGGCCCAGCGCTGGACCGGGCCTCTGCATGTTTTGATCAACAACGCTGCTTGCACGCCGCGAACCCGACTGGAAACGCCCGAAGGCATCGAAATGCAGTTTGCTACCAATGTGCTGGGTTATTTCCGGCTAATAGATGAATTCACGGCTATTCTAAAAGCGTCGGCGCCTGCACGTATCGTCAATGTCGCCAGCTACTGGGCTGGCAGTCTGGATTTGAAAGATTTGGAGTTTATCCACCGGAGCTATGACAATGACCAAGCCTATCGTCAGTCCAAACAAGCCGATCGTATGTTGAGCATCGCCTTTGCGGAAAAGTTAAAGCCTTACCACGTTGCTGTCAATGCCTGTCATCCTGGCGACGTGAATTCAACGTTAAGCAATAACTTGGGATTTGGAGGCCACGAAACCCCGGATCAGGGCGCTGAAACTCCAGTCTGGCTGGCAACCCAGCCCATCGGCCAGCACGCTACAGGAAAGTATTTTGAACACCTGCACGAAACCGTCTGTACCTACGGCCGCGACAGGCGAACGGTGAACGCCCTTTACGAGATTTGTGCAAACTACTCGAATGGCGGCAGCAACGTTGAATGATGAACTGTTGTGTTTTATTGAAACTTACATTCAACTCATAAGTGCAATCGATAAATATCGGACATGAAGAAGGCTAGCTGATATAGCTTCAGGCTTTTTTCAATCCGACTAAAGACGAGAAAGCCCATGAGAAACTATAAACAGCTAAGCCAAGCACAAAGATACCAGATTGAGATCCTTAAATCAATCATCAAGAGGTATTTTAAAAGATTTGATACCTGCTACAAAGCCAATGGGACTGCTGACGCTTTAAAGAAAGTTCCTGAGATTGATTTTGACATTTACGAGATTAAGTGGTCGCCGGCTATCAGGTAGCCACATTCGTCGTTATTTCCATAATTGCAAACTTGTCGAATAGCCGAAAGGAGCCGCTATTGTTGAGCTATCGATAGCAGCCAATTCCTGGACTTCGGGGCTGCCGTGTTATATGCAGTTTGGGTTTAGCGGGATAATTGTGTGCGCATAAAAACGGTTTTGCGCTTTAAGAATATTGGCGGCAAAACCCCTCACCCCCATTAGTTGCAGATAATATTGTGAACTATAAATGCTTTAAAAAATCCTATAGCACAATGACTCAAAGACCCTTACGATCATTTGTGTAAATATCTCTGAATAATTGATTCCATGAGACTTCGTGCTATTTATATTTTTTTGATAATAGGGTTTATCACTATCGGGGGGGCGGCGTCTGCGATAACCTACGATCTTCCGGAAAGCCCGGGCGACAACATCGTAACTCAATTTCCAGACAATGAGGTCTTCATACGAGCTGTACGTGATGAAACCTTATTGGACATAGCGTTACGCTTTTCGCTTGGTCAAACGGAAATCGTTCGTCTGAATCCAAAAGTTGATCGCTGGCTTGTAAAAAAAGGCGAGACCGTGCGCCTGGCTAATCGGCGTATACTTCCGGATACGCCACGCAAAGGCATCGTCTTAAATCTATCTGAATATCGCCTGTACTATTATCCTTACACAAAACCCGGTATGCCTGATAAGGTTATGTCGTATGCGGTATCAATCGGCAGACAGGACTGGAAAACACCATTAGGCAAAACCACGATTACAAAAAAAGTAAAAAATCCCAGCTGGTATCCTCCAGAGTCGATACGGCGCGAGCATGCCATGGAAGGCGATCCGTTGCCCAAGGTTGTGCCTCCAGGCCCTTATAACCCTCTCGGTGCATATTCGTTGCATCTGGCTTTGCGCGGGAGCTACCGCATACACGGCGCCGCTGTCAACAAAATTTACGGTATCGGCATGCAAATCTCGCACGGTTGTGTGCGCTTGTATCCTAAGGATATTGAAGCCTTATACCATAGGGTGACCGTCGGTACGCCGGTTTATATCGTCAACCAGCCTATCAAAGTTGGCTGGCTGAACCAAACGCTTTACATTGAAGTACATCCTGATCTGGAAGGAGAAAAAATGACTTTGGCTCAGCGCTATGCAGTGGCGCTACGATTGATCAAGAAAGCAACTCAGGAAGAAATGCCCATTTTCGACCAGAAAACCCTTGACCAGGCTTTGCAAACGCGGAACGGAGAACCTGTACCCATTTTGCAGCAAGCTGTTTCTCAAAAGACAGATCGCATTGAACTTGACAAATTCACAACACCTTATCAATAGCTGATTATTTGACTACCCCCTTCTTTACGTCTTATCGCTGTTTTTCGTAAAGTTAAGCCCGAAAAGCTGTAAAGGCGAGCGTAACACTCCGGATCCAGGATGGTCATTCATACTTCTCTGGCATTTTCCATCAGTGAGCTTTGCATTATTGAACGTCGAATTGCAAGCTTGCGAGCCTGGCGTACAGTCCGCTCTGTTTGCGTAAATCTTCCGGCGTGCCAATTTCGACGATACGTCCCTGGTTCAGAACGATGATGCGGCTGACCTTCTTCACAGTAGCCAGGCGGTGCGCAATGATAAGGGTGGTGCGACCCTGCATGGCGGCGTTCAGGCCTTCTTGCACCAGGATTTCGGACTCCGCATCCAGTGCGCTGGTAGCTTCGTCGAGCAGCAAAAGCGGCGCATTTTTCAAAATCGCCCGGGCGATGGCAATGCGCTGACGCTGCCCGCCGGACAAACGGGTTCCGCGTTCTCCCAGAAAGGTCTGATAGCCTTCCGGCAGGCGGTTTATGAATTCTTCCACCTGCGCCGATTTGGCGGCGGCCATGACTTCATCATCGCTGGCAGTGGGGCGGCCGTAGCGAATATTCTCCAGGGCGTTGGCCGAGAATATCACCGAATCCTGCGGCACGATGGCAATCCTGTTGCGTAATTCAGACAATGAAAATTGGCGAATATCCTGCCCGTTGAAACGAATAGCGCCCTGCGTTACATCGTAGAAACGCAACAACAGCTGGAACAGGGTGGTCTTGCCGGCACCGGAAGGACCGACGAGCGCGATGCTTTCGCCAGAGTCTATATTGAGGGTAATGTCATCGAGCGCGGCCGCTTGCATTCGCGACGGGTAACGGAAGGTGACATTCTTGAATTGAATCTCGACTTTTCCGGGCTGCCGCAACGGTTGTGGCGCTATAGCTTCGACAATGGCGGGCCTGGCATGAAGCAGTTCCAGCAAACGTTCGGTTGCACCTGCCGCACGCATAACATCGCCCCATACTTCTGCCATGGTACCTGCTCCACCCGCCACCAGGACCGCATACAGCACGAATGAAGCCAGTTGTCCACCGGTCATGCTGCCTGCATGCACCTGATTCGCACCGATCCACAACACGAAAATAATTGAGCCCATCACCGCCATGATAATGAGCGCCGTCAACGCTGCACGTACACGGCTGCGCCGGATAGCCGTCATGAAACTCGCCTCTGCGCGGCCGGCGAAGCGGTCGCTTTCACGTTGTTCCTGGGTATACGCCTGAACCGTCGGTACAGCGTTGAGAATCTCACCAGCCAGCGCCGAAGCATCGGCTATTTTGTCCTGCGATTCACGTGAGAGCTTTTTAACCTGCCGGCCAATCGCAAAGATGGGCAGCATCAGCAAAGCCATCAGGCCCAGGTTCAGGGAGAACAGATAAAAACTGGTCACCGCCAGCATAATCATGCCGCCGGCAAACTGGAACAAGCTTCGCAAGCCCATCGAAATGGAGCTGCCGACCACGGTCTGAATCAGGGTGGTGTCGCCGGTCAGGCGTGACAGCACTTCCCCGGTTTGCAAGGTCTCGAAAAATTGCGGGGATTGCACCAGCACCCGCCCATACACTGCACTGCGTAAATCCGCCGTCACCCGCTCGCCTATCCAGCTCACGGTGTAATAGCGAGCGGCAACTGCTAACGCCCACAGGCTCGCCAATCCGAACAGCACAGCGAAGTGCCCGTTCATACTCAGCGAGCCCAATAACCCGACGCGGACGTTTTGCCGTTGCCCAAAACCAAAATCGATCAGGTCACGGAAGGCCAGAGGAACCACCAGGATAGTGGTGGAGCCAAGGCACAGCAGTACAAAAGCCAGGACTATTCTTCCCCGATACGGACGCATAAAAGGCCACAAATCCTTAAGAGCAGACAGGCGTCGAGTAGAGCCAGGCTGGATCGATTTCGAGATAGACATCGGTACTCGTATTTGATGGTGTGGGCTGCATTTTCTCATGTCTTTAAGCAATCAAAACGAGAAAATATTCGCACGGCAGAATTACAATGATTCAGCGGTCACCGCATTTGGCCTGTTTATCCGCTTATATGACAGGCAAAAAACGACCCGCTCTTGTTGTTCAGATATTTTTTAAAAGCGATAACATCAATGCTAACGGGATGCTGCAGATGACCTTGCCAACCAAAACAGCCTTGTTTGGCCGGTTTCGACCCATTGGCCATTCTAGTTTATTTTTAAAACAGGATAGCGTACGGACCAGCTACCGATGAAAACTCTCCGTTGGATTATTTGATTCGCAGCATTCACAAGCTGACGAGCCAGGCGATCAGGAAAAGCAATGGCACGACTACAGGCGCCACCCATCTTCCCCATATACACCATTTATCAGCCGGGAAGTCAATTTCCGGAAATTTTACCGCGATACTTGTCTGCGTTCTTAAAGCTGAAATAATGCTCACAAGAAAAGCAAGTGCGGTAATAAAACCGAATAAGGGGAATAGCCAGACAAAGCGGTCATATAATATTAAATCATGGCCTGTTTGAGTGATTTTATCAATAATCCATCCGTATCCGGCAAACAAAGCAATCTGGGCAGTCAAGAGCCAGGTAAGTCGATGGTTAATCAAGGCATCTTCTTGGCACCATCGATCGCGAGCTAATTTTTCATTTTCAATTTCTGACACGCTAGTTATCTTTCAAGGTATACAAGTTAATATCTTATTTTGAATAGTTTATAGGAGGTTTCCAGCAAACACCAACAATCATACAAACCGGGTTTTTCTAAACCGGCTGTTTATGGACGTTATGCAAGGTATTGAATTACCAAAGCATCCTTATTTTGTTTTGGAAGAGGCTACTTGTATTTCAAAAGCAAATTGTAAATTTCAGCTCCTCTGCCCTGTAATCGCAAGTCAAAGTGCTGTATATCCCCCGGTTCCCCTGATATATCGATAGCGCCCCATGCGAAACCGGCGTTGGTCATAGCCTCAACGAATTCTTTCCCGAGATTCAAGAACCCTGTTGCCGGATCGCCATTCCCGCAAATGCTGGCAGGAGCAAATGGGCGATCATCCTTTCCACCTGACGGCCGTTCCGCTCCTGTATCAGTTTTACCTCCCAGTACTTCATAATCATCCTTTATCTGCGTTTTGGTTTTTGCAAAATCCGGAGCTTCTTGATCGGGGTGCCTGGCAGTCCACTCAAGCTTAATGAAGCTGCGGAGAGCTGCTTCGTCATTCATTAATGAAAAATATCTTTTCATTGCATCACTTTCTTCTCGCAGAACATCATACACATCTCCGATTGATCCGGTTCCAAACGCCGATCTGCCACTTTTTAACTTCCTTAAATCCGACTGCTCCTTGCCAAGTATAAATTTGGCAATATTGTCGTACGAGCCGATGAGTTCTATATTGAGTTGCTCCTCAGCGTTTTCATTCAAAACATAGGGGTTTATTTTGACGTCAAAGTCGATAGCCATACCCCATCCATGCATGCCTGTTTTTTTCCTGAAAGTACTGTTAGCAATAGGGGCTTTGTATCCCGAGCCATGACTATTGATCAAATCCGTTTCCACTTTGCGAAGACTTTGAACCATTTCATCATTCAGATTGATAAGGTTTTGACCAAAAAATGTGGCAGTTTTTAGCTCTTTTGCGATGTAGTCGTCATAGTTTTCATAATCAAAAACCTCATTGGCTATTCGGTCCCACTTGCCGGTAAAAGCAGGTGAAGTTGCAATCTGAGGATTAACCGTTATATCGCTGATAAAATCATCATCCGCAGCCTTTGCCCGGTTCGCTTCCAGGTTTCCAGGGCGAGGAGGGATGTTGGGTATATTCGGCAATGGTTGCTTGTGCGGCGCATCCGGGTACCTTTTATAACGTGTCGTATCAAAAGGAGATATTATTTCGGCGGCCATCGCCGGAATGATTGCCTCTTTCAGCTCCGGACCGATTCCGATGTCCATGATCTTTGCCGTCACGAAGCCGGTATCGATGAAACTCGCTAGAAGCCAGGCGGACGCCATACCTCGTTTCAGGTATTGGAAAGTTTTAATATGGCGGTTCTCTGAACTGATTTTTTCCACAATCTTCCAAACTCGCTAGAACGTTTCTTTGCCGGCTGACTCGATCATCATTAGCTCACGTTTTCTGACGATGCGCTTAACTTATCGGCCAGGTCTTGACAATTATTGACGATATTTTGATGCAAATCGAATATCTTGCGTACCTATTAAACGCTCTTTTTGATAAAAACCGGAAAATTTTCCAATGCTATCCGACGCCGGTGAGCTTTTTTGGTTTTGTGTCAACAGCAATACATCCCGACTATTAAATAATCTTGACGCTAAAACTTGGTAAAATTACCGTGCTTTAGAAGTCTGCCAGCGATTGTTTAAATAAATAGTTGAGGTATTTATTGTTATGATCGATATTTATAGCGTACCTGGTTTTACGCAACCATTCAGTTCAATTATTTTCTTTTTAGGTGCAATATTTTTTATTTATCTGGCTTACTTTTTAATTCGACGGGGAAAGGGGTCAATCATTCGCATTGTCTCGCTGACTGTATTTTCCAGTTCCTGTGTATTGTTATTACTGATCAGCGCCGTATATCATTTGTTAGGGACAAGTGGAACAGCTCATGCGGTTTTTCAACGACTCGACCATGCGGCTATTTTTCTGGTCATCGCCGGAACATTTACACCGATACACTGTATTCTTTTTACCGGTTTTCTAAGATGGGGATTTCTCGTTATCCTTTGGGTTCTGGCTATCAGTGGCCTTGTTGTTAAAACGATTTTCTTTACAACAATACCGGAATGGTTAGGTTTGTCCTTCTATTTGGGACTTGGATGGATGGGGCTCTTCATGGGCTCTAAACTTTGGCGAAAATACGGCTTTGCTTTTATTCAACCGCTGGTGATAGGCGGTATTTGCTACACGATAGGGGCAATCATTGAATACCAGCATAAATTAATATTACTGACTGGCGTACTCGGTCCTCATGAAATCCTGCACATAGCTGTGCTTGCCGGGATAGGCTTTCAGTGGTTGTTTATTATCAAGGCTATGGAGCGCTTTCCAAACAAACAAGAGATGGCTACCGATTTAAGCGGCGGCAATAGTTAGATTCTTTTACGTTAGCTGAGGCAACCACCTTGCGCCAGATAAAACGACCAGCAAACATGTTCACATAAAGCCTTAAAAAAGATTAAATAACAAAAATCATTTGATAAATCTCATGGTGATAAATATATACAGAATGAACAGTTGACAGGCAAACTAAAATCCATAATTGGCAGGCTTCCAGATTTAGGTATGACTAAACAGCACCTGTTACATGATTTAAACCATTATTACGGCCGCCGGTTCGGCAGGGATGAAAACTGCCGCACGCTGGAATATGCCTATGAAGCTTTGGCGCTGGCGGTTAGCGACAGGCTTACAGAGCGCTGGAAAAAAACCTACAACGCGTATAAAGATACGGATTGCAAAAGAGCCTATTATTTGTCAATGGAGTTTTTAATGGGCCGCACACTCAGCAATGCCATGCTTTGTCTCGGTATTAACAATATTGTTGAAAGCGCGATATATGAACTTGGACTGGATATTGAAGCATTGATTGACAATGAGCCGGATGCAGGACTCGGCAATGGCGGCCTGGGCCGTTTGGCAGCCTGTTTTATCGATAGTTGTGCAGCCTTGCAGCTGCCGGTAACAGGCTATGGTTTGCGTTATGAATACGGCATGTTTTCCCAGCTTATTATTAATGGTGAACAGGTAGAAGAACCCGATCATTGGCTGCGGAACGGCAATATCTGGGAAATTGAGCGATTTGAATATAAGCAGCGCATTAAATTTGGCGGGCGCACAGAGACTCACATCGATGAAAATGGTCATCCACGGGTTTGCTGGATAGATACGCACGACTTATTCGCAGTGCCGTTTGATACGCCAGTTCCGGGCTACCAGAATAATACCGTGAACACCTTGCGCTTATGGAAAGCTACTGCGACCGAAGAATTTGATTTGCAGGAGTTTAATGAGGGCGATTACGCAGATGCAGTCGCTGCAAAAAACAGTGCTGAAAACATTACCATGGTGCTGTACCCGAATGA
>JAGXGJ010000102.1 GCA_024636875.1 Methylococcaceae bacterium
CAGGCTATCCTCGTAAATTAACCGCTGAACAAACCACACCGTATACTAAAATGGTGTCTATTGTAGATATTTATGATGCCATGACCAGCGATCGGGTTTATCAAAAGGGCAGAACCCATCTTGAGGCAACAAACGTGATGAACAAGCTTTGCGGCACCCATCTGGATTCAGGTCTGACCTATAAATTTATTGAATGTCTGGGCGTTTATCCGCCGGGCAGCCTTGTTGAAATGACTAACGGTGAAATTGCCGTCGTTGTCGAAGTTGATCATATGAAAAAACTTAAACCCAAGATTATTTTATTGCTGGATGAAAAAAAACAGCCCAGACCGGAACGCATCGTTGACATGACCAAAATGGACCTGGATGCGAGTGGCCAAATCTATGGCGTCAGGAATGTTGTTAGAGCTGAGAAGTACAGCATTGACTTGAATAAATACTATCAGAACAAATTAATTGAAAAGGCGCTGGCATCGGTGTCATAAAATCAACTGCAACTGCTTAATACCGCTTATTTGAATGGTGCAAATCAACCGTCAATAGGTTGTTTTACACCGATTTACCTTTTTACAACCTCCTTATTCTTTTTTGAAATATCATAAAGATACATAATAAACATGGCATTATCAATAAAATGATTAGTGGCATAGTTTTCGCATATTTCGCTTATAGGTAATTAACATTTTCCAAAAATGAGGATATGTATGACTGGCGTTTCTCTCTCAACAGTACCCAAAACCGGCCTGGCTGGATTAAAAGAAAACTGGCATAGCGATTTGCTATCCGGGTTTCTGGTTTTTCTTATTGCCTTGCCGCTGTGTCTGGGTATATCGATGGCTTCCGGTTTTCCGCCAATGGCCGGTATAATCAGCGCTATCATTGGCGGGGTGCTGGTTTCACGTATTAATGGTTCATTTGTAACCATTAATGGGCCCGCCGCCGGTTTGATTGTGGTGGTGCTCGGTGCGGTCCAGGAGTTGGGCAAAGGTGATGCCATGGCCGGTTATCGTTATGCCTTGGCAGCTATTGTGTTTGCCAGTGCGCTACAAATTCTGATGGGCGTTTTTAAAATGGGCCGGCTCAGTTCGTTTTTTCCGGCATCGGTGGTTCACGGCATGTTGGCGGCTATCGGTATCATTATCATGGCCAAACAAATCAACGTGGTGCTGGGCACTTCACCGGAGAAAGGCAGCAGTCTGTTTTCAACTATCGCACAGATTCCGCATAGCATTGTGAATCTTAATCCTGAAATTGCCATAATTGGAGTTTCAGGATTGATAATACTGGTAATCTGGTCGATGATAAAAAATCCAACCTTAAAGATGATTCCGGCTCCTCTTATCGTGGTATTGGTTGGTATGGGTTTGGCTCAATATTTTGATCTGGAACATCAACACATGTATTTGTTTCTGCCGGATGCCACTTTTTTACCCCATCACGAGGCAACCGTCGGGCCGAAATTTCTGGTTGCGATTTCTGATAATTTCATGTCCAGCTTTTATTTTCCTGATTTTTCAAAAAGTCTGAGCCTTGAGTTTTGGGAAGCCGTGGTGAGCATCTGTTTGGTGGGCAGTCTTGAGAGTCTACTCAGTGCCATGGCGGTGGATAAACTTGATCCGTATAAACGCCATTCCAATCTTGACCGTGATATAACAGCAGTGGGCGCAGGCAATCTGATTGCCGGGTTAATCGGAGGCCTGCCGATGATAGCCGAGATCGTGCGTAGTTCGGCCAACGTAAATAATGGCGCCAAGACCGGCTGGGCCAACTTTTTTCATGGTGCATTATTGCTGTTGTTCGTGGTGCTGTTTCCCCGCTTGATTCACAGCATTCCCCTGGCTTCGTTGGCGGCGCTACTGGTATTTACCGGTTTTCGTCTGGCTTCGCCTAAAGAATTCGCCAAGGTCATGGGGGTTGGTAAAGAACAGTTGTTTATGTTTGTAGTGACAATCATCGGTGTACTGGCAACGGATTTATTGATAGGTGTGGCTATCGGCATCGTAACCAAATTCGCCATACACATGCTGCGAGGGGTCAGATTGAATAATCTGTTCAAGATTCATTACGTTATCGAACGCCCCAAAGAAGATACAATTCTTGTCCAAATAATCGGGGCAGCTATTTTCTCTAACTTTATGGCTTTGAAAAACGCACTGGCCCTTCTGGAAAAAGGCAAGACTGTTATTTTTCAGTTGAACAATGCTTACATGCTTGACCATACCGTGATGGAATCCATCCATGATTTTCAGCATAACTATGAAAATGAGGGCGGCAAATGTGTATTCCTGGGGCTTGAAACTCACGACACTTACTCGAGACATCCTTTGGCGGTACGAAGAATGAAGCCGGATAATATGAGCCGCCGTAAAAGTGACCATTACGGTATATAGGCGCCAGTTCCAAGCCCGGTCCTTGTCGAGTTAATAGATACATGTGCAGCGAAGCGGCGTGCCGAGGCGAGGGTAGGCTAAGCCGACAACTGTAGACGGGTTACTGATAGTGGTATAGTGATTGTCTGAAAATTAATTAGAGACACACTATTTCTACACTACATGAGGACTGCTATGAATAGACCATCAATTTCTGCTTTACCCCTGACTGGCCTGGCTGGCTTAACAGAAAACTGGCGCAGTGATTTACAGTCCGGATTTCTGGTCTTTCTTATCGCCTTACCGCTGTGCCTGGGCGTTTCGATAGCGTCCGGATTTCCGCCGTCGGCAGGCATTATCACGGCGATAATCGGGGGGCTGCTGGTATCGCGTATTAGCGGTTCATATCTGACCATCAATGGTCCGGCTGCCGGTTTGATTGTCGTGGTTTTGGCGGCGGTGCAAGCACTGGGCGAAGGTGATGCCATGGCCGGTTATCGTTATACCCTGGCGGCGATTGTGGTGGCCAGTGTTTTACAGGTTTTAATGGGTGTATTCAAGATGGGGCAGTTGAGTTCCTTTTTCCCCACGTCGGTGGTACATGGCATGCTGGCTGCGATTGGACTTATTATTATCGTGACCCAAAGTCACGTCATGCTGGGTGTCACGCCGGAATCCGGCAGCCTGTTTTCGACTATCGCACAGATTCCTCATAGTCTGCTTAATATGAATACAGAAATAGTTCTCATCAGTTTTTTAGGCTTGCTGATACTGATTATCTGGCCGTTAATTAAAAGCAGAATTCCCGCTCCGGTCATGGTGGTGCTGGTGGGGATGCTGTTCGCCTGGCATTTTGATCTGGCTCAAGATGCGGCTGCCAGTGGATCGAAATTCCTGGTGTCGATTTCCGATAACTTTGCGGCCGATTTTTATTTTCCGGATTTTTCCAAACTATTCAGTGTGGCCTTTTGGGAAGCCGTATTCAGTATCAGTTTAGTGGGCAGTCTTGAAAGCTTGCTGAGTACTACAGCGATAGATAAGCTCGACCCTTATAAGCGACCTTCTGACCTTGACCGTGATTTAACGGCAGTCGGGCTGGGTAATGTAGTTGCCGGCTTCATTGGCGGCTTGCCGATGATTGCTGAAATTGTCCGCAGTTCTGAAAATGTCAATAATGGGGCCAAAACAGCCTGGGCAAATTTCTTTCACGGCTTGTTATTATTGCTGTTTGTGGTTTTGTTTCCGCGCCTGATCAATAGTATTCCACTGGCTTCATTAGCGGCATTGCTGGTCTATACCGGTTATCGTTTAGCTTCGCCCAAAGCATTCGCCAGAGTAATGGATGTCGGCAAAGAACAGTTTTTAATGTTTGTGGTCACCATTATCGGTGTGTTAGCGGTTGATTTATTGGCGGGTGTTGCTTTCGGCATCATGGTAAAACTGGCTATTAATCTGGTGCGGGGCGTTTGGCTTGGCAATCTGTTCAGGATTCATTTTACTATTCAAGAGCAGGATAACGATACGCTGGCAGTGAAGTTATCAGGTTCTGCCCTTTTTTCAAACTTCCTGCCGTTAAAAAAAGCGCTTGCAAGGCTGGAACCCGGCAAGACGGTTATTTTTGATTTCACAGACGGTTACCTGATCGATCATACCGTTATGGAATTTATCCATGATTTCAGACAAAACTATGAAGCTCAGGGTGGACATTGTCAGAAAAAAGGTAAAGCGTTGGAAACTTTTTCAGATCATGGTCTCGCTGCGCGGCTTATGACTGCAGATGATAGAAAATAGGTGAAAGGCGAAAGGCGAAAGGCGAAAGGCGAAAAACCAGAATCTTCAACATAATCTTATTTTTTTGCCTTTAGCCTTGTACTTTGCCCCAAATGATTTTTTAGATTTAACACAATTGTGAGAATTTGATGATCCTAACATTAGCTTATGGTGCGGTACTGTTAAGCTTTACTTCAGGTTTGCTGGCGCTGATGATGAATCAGCGGCAAAATCTGCTGGAGCTTAGCCAGTATTGGTTTAAAAAATTCCCGGATAGCAGCCAGTTTGGCCGGTCTGTGCTTGAGAAGAACTTAAAAGAAAGGCGTTATCCGCACGCGCTCCGGCAGGCAGTGTTTGTTTTACTGGGTCTTTCTGGTGTTTTTGCTGTTCTGGCTGGTTTAAGTGTGCTGATCAGTGAAGGCGTTCTTACCGATCAACTTGGGTTTGGTCTGCCCTGGCTACCCTGGCATGTACGATTCGACGGCTTGTCCGGTTTCTTTTTTTTAATCATTGGAATTGCCGTCTGTGCGGTGAGCCTTTATGGCCCTGGCTATGTAAGCAGTTATAAAGAAAATGAGCATCCCTTTGCGGTTCTGGGTTTATTTACCGGATTGTTTGTTGCAGGTATGTTGTTAGTGTTGCTGGCGGATGATGCCTTCTTTTTCATGATTGCCTGGGAGTTGATGTCGGTCGCCAGCTATTTTCTGGTAGCGTTTCAACATGAAAATTCCGCCAATCGCCGCGCCGCTTTTCTTTATTTATTGATGGCAGAAGTCGGTGCCTTGGCGATCATTCTGGGCTTTGGCGTACTTGCCAGTTTTTCAGATGGCTTTACTTTTGATGCCTTGCGTGAATCCAGGCTATCAGTGACGTGGGCAAGTATTGCTTTCATGCTGGCCCTGTTGGGTTTTGGCATGAAGGCAGGGATAGTGCCGGTTCACGTCTGGTTGCCGGAGGCGCATCCGGTAGCGCCCTCACATATTTCCGCACTGATGAGCGGCGTGATGCTTAAAGTCGCACTGTATGGCCTGATCCGTTTTTGTTTTGATTTGCTTGGCGATGTGCACTGGCAATGGGGCGTGGTGCTGCTAATTCTGGGGACACTTTCAGCGTTGGGCGGCATACTTTATGCCATGATGCAGCCCAATTTAAAACGCCTGTTAGCCTATAGTTCCGTTGAAAATATCGGCATTATTTTTATGGTGCTGGGTTTGTCCATGATTTTCATGGCCAACGGCCATCCGCAACTGGCGGCACTGGGTTTTCTGGCGGCCTTGTTCCATGCTTTCAATCATGCCTTGTTCAAGAATTTACTGTTCCTGGGTGCAGGCATAATTCATCACCAGACGCATGAATTAAATATCGACTTGATGGGCGGGCTGATTAAAAAAATGCCGCAAACCAGCAAGTTGTTTTTGGTTGGCTGTATGAGTATTTCTGCATTACCTTTATTTAACGGTTTTGTTTCGGAATGGCTGGCTTTTCAAACCGCATTGCAAGTTGATGTGCTGGACAATGGTGTATTGCGCAGTTTGATCCCGGTTGCTGCGGCTGCCCTGGCGTTGACAGCGGCCTTGGCAGCCGCGTGTTTTGTCAAGGTGTTCGGCCTGATTTTTCTCGGGCAATCCCGTTCACGAAACAGTCAGAAAGCCCGTGAAGTACACGACAAAGGTATGCTTGCAGGTCCTGCCTTGTTGGCAGGTTTATGTTTTTTTATCGGGATTTTTCCCGGCGTGATAATTTACTTAATCAATAATGTTTCAGGTCAACTGTTAGGACAGACTTTGCCAAATGATACCGCTTCAGGTTGGTTGTGGCTGGCTCCTGTTACTGCCGAGCAGGCTTCCTATTCTGCGCCACTGGTGCTGATTGGAGCGCTTATTGCGGCCGGTATTTGTTATTGGTATTTACGCCGTAATCCTTTAACGATCATGCGCAGAGCTGAAACCTGGGATTGTGGCTTTGGTGGCTTGACACCGCGCATGCAATATACCTCCAGCGCATTTACCATGCCGTTCCGCCGGATTTTCGCCAAAGTCTGGATTATTGACGAGCAGATCAACAAAGACATGCAGGGCGCTATGGATCAGGATGTGGCGGCTGTGCATTATCAACTGCATATTCAGGACCATAGCTGGCCACGCCTGTATCAACCCATGGCAAAAGGCGTGAACAATTTAGCCAAACAGGTGGGGCGCATTCAAACAGGCAATATCCGAACCTATCTCGGTTATTCGTTTGCAACTCTAATAGTACTGTTATGGGTGATTAGCTGATGGGTAAAAATGTAGCGCGTGCTGCGCGCGCCTTAAAAATTCTCAAGGCGCGCGCAGCACGCGCTACAGCTCAAATCTCTCTACCGCCTGGAGAAACACAATGAACTGGTTAATCGCCATCTTGCAAACCACGCTATTTGTCGTACTCGCGCCGTTATTGGCGGGTTGGGTCAAGTGGTGCAAATGTTATTTACAAAACCGTAAAGCGCCATCCTTGTTACAGCCTTACCGGGATTTAATTAAATTAACGCATAAACAGCCCGTAGTCTCGGAACAAGCGTCGTGGCTGTTTGTAACAGCGCCTTACATCATATTTTCCGCCACCGTGCTGGCGGCAAGCGTTGTTCCTTTGATCGCTGTTGATTTGCCCACCACAGCCAGCGCGGATGTCATTGTGATGGTGGGTTTTTTTGCCTTTGCCCGTTTTTTTCTGGCATTAGCGGGAATGGATATTGGCACAGCATTTGGCGGCATGGGCTCGTCCAGGGAAATGACAATTTCTTCGTTGGCAGAACCTGCTATGTTGATGGCCATTTTTACCCTGACCATGACCGCTTCCACGACTAATTTATCGGGTGCGATTGCTCACGTATTAAATGACGGCTTGGTGCTAAGGCCTTCATTTGTGTTTGCCCTGTTTGCCCTGATATTGGTTGCGATCGCTGAAACAGGACGCGTTCCGGTGGACAATCCTGCCACGCATCTGGAACTGACCATGATCCATGAAGCCATGATTCTGGAATACAGCGGCCGGCATCTGGCGCTGATTGAATGGGCAAGTCAGCTCAAACTCCTGTTGTATGGCGTATTGATCGCCAATATCTTTTTCCCATGGGGTATCGCTGAAACCTTTACGGCGAAAGCGTTAGGCTATGGCTTGTTGGCGATTATGGGCAAGCTTGCTTTATTAGCGATATTTATGGCGATAACAGAGACCCTGGTTGCAAAAATGCGCTTATTTCGAGTACAGGAATATCTAAGCTTTGCCTATTTATTAGGGTTGCTGGGTATGTTGAGCCACATCATTCTGGAGGCGTCAAGATGATGAAGACCAAGAACCCAAGGCGCAAGACACAAAACGCGCCTCACATCTTTCTCATTCTTTCGTCTTTAGCCTTTTAACCTTGGGCCTTAATCATGAATATTGAACAAACAGATTTTTATACGCAGGCCATTTTGTCGATGGCGGCATTGGTAGGACTTACCTCTTTTCTCATGTTAGGGCAAGGCAGGTTGTTACGGCTGATCTTTGTCTTTGCGTTGCAGGGCTTCCTGTTAACCTTAACCACTGCATTAGCGGCATACAGTTTGAATAATCCTCATCTGTATATTTCTGCCGTGCTGACCTTGGTGCTAAAAGTTATTTTTATTCCGTGGATGTTAAGACGAGAGGTTTTGCTCATGAACATGCACAGGGATATCCAAGCGTTAAAAAATAAAACAATGGTAATGCTGGGTGGTGCGAGTTTGATGGTGTTCAGCTATTACGTTTTGCATCCTATCGTCCAAACCACATCGCCGGTCATGCTGAATGCGCTGGCGGTCAGCCTTTCCGTGGTGCTGTTGGGTATGCTGTTAATGATTTCGCATCGTCAGGCTGTTGCCCATGTTGTCGGGTTTATGTCGATAGAAAATGGTTTATTTTTTGCCGCTATCGTTGCCACCAAAGGCATGCCGATGGTGGTTGAATTGGGTATAGCGTTTGACGTATTGGTTGCTGCGGTTCTGTTCGGTATCTTTTTCCTGCATATACGGACCAGTATCGATTCACTGGATGTCGATTTGTTGAACCGCTTGCATGAGGTGGATGATCAGAGGACGGAAGACAGCGGACAGAGGACAGGAATATCTGTTAACTTCGACCCTCTATCTTCTGTCATCAGTCCTCTGTCTTCTGACTATGAGGTCGATAAATGATTGCTGCCTATCTTGTATTGTTGATTCCATTTATCGGGATTATTTATTTCGCTGTTTCCGGTCACAGAGAGGACATAGGTAAATTGAATGTCTGGTTAAACGGAATCTGTTTGCTGGCGACTATCTGGCTTGCAATTAATGTGTTGAATCAAGGCACTATTTTGTCATCAGGCAAAGCCTTTTTGATTGACCCGTTTAATGTGTATTTGATTGTTCTGACCGCTTTTGTCGGTCTCACTACCTCGATTTTTTCCTCGCCTTATATGGCTCATGAAAAGGACTTGGGCAAGCTTACTGATAAACGGTTAAGGCTTTACTACTCCATGTATCAGGGTTTTATGCTGGCCATGTATCTGGTGCTGACCACCAACAACATGGGCGTGATGTGGGTAGCAATGGAAGGCGCGACACTGGCCACGGTGATGCTGGTCAGTTTGTATCGCACGCCTGAATCCATTGAGGCCGCCTGGAAGTATTTTATTCTATGCGGTGTGGGCATTGCGCAAGCGCTATTCGGCACCATTTTGTTGTATTATGCGGCGGTGCAGATTGGTGACGTAGAAAATTCCTTGTTGTGGTCGGTGCTTTACGAAAATGCCAGCAAATTAAATCCGGAAATACTTGAGATCGCTTTTGTTTTCATGCTGATTGGTTATGGTACTAAAATCGGTCTGGTGCCTTTGCATAACTGGTTACCCGATGCTCATTCCGAAGGTCCAACACCCATGTCGGCGGTGTTGTCCGGACTGTTGCTGAATGATGCCTTATATGCTGTAGTGCGTAATAAAATGCTGGTGGATGGCGCCACCCATTCCAACATGGCCGGTTACTTGATGATGGGCTTTGGTCTGATGTCGTTTCTAGTGGCTGCATTTTTTTTACATCGGCAAAAGGATATAAAAAGGCTTTTCAGTTATTCGTCCATTGAACACATGGGCATAATGACCTTTGCCTTTGGTATCGGTGGCCCCTTGGCAACCTTTGCAGCATTACTGCACATGACCGTCCATTCACTGACAAAATCGGCTATTTTTGTGACGGTAGGCCACGCTGCGCAGGTTGCAGGAACCCAAAACATGGATAAAATTCGGGGCTTGATAAAAACACAACCCAGGATTGGTTGGGGCTTATTGATAGGCACGATTGCCATTGCCGGCTTTCCGCCCTTCGGTGTGTTTACCAGTGAGTTTCTGGTGCTGGTGGCCACCATGCACAGTTATCCCTGGTTAACGCCGTTATTGTTATTGGGTATCGGCATTGCCTTTGCCGGGCTGTTCAGACATATTCAGCCCATGGTTTATGGCGAGAGACCTGAAGGTCAATTACCGGTTAAAGCAAACCTTTGGCCGGTGATCATTCATCTGGGTTTCGTGTTATGGTTAGGTCTGGCTATCCCGGGGTTTCTGGCTAACTGGTTTTCACAGGCAACGTTGTTAATCTCAGGGAGCACACCTTTATGAGTTCTTTAAATTGGACGACTGATTTATTAAACCAGCTTGTCAGCGAAAATATTACGGCTGAACAAATCAGTCTGCCTTCAACAACTTTATGGCAAATAGAAAGCATCCACTGGCAACACTATGCAGAACTGGCGATACAGCAAAATGTGCGTTGGGTAGCCGGCTGGGCTGAACATGTTCAAGACCGCTTTTTTATCAATGCCTGTTTTGAGAAGCAGGGCATTTATGTGTTGTTGAGAACTATTGTTAACGTTGCTAAACCAGAATTACCCTCACAAGCCACCGTTTATCCAGCCGCGAATCGCAGTGAGCGTCATACTCAAGATATGTTCGGCATTAACTTTATCGGACATCCCGATAATCGACGGTGGACACGGCACAAAGCGTGGGCCAAACACAATTATCCCCTGCGTAAGGACTTTCCTTTGCAGGGTGAACCTGAAGCCATCACGCCGCCGGATATAGATTATCCCTTTGTTAAAGCATATGGTGCGGGGGTTTATGAAATTCCCGTAGGTCCCGTTCATGCCGGTATTATCGAGCCCGGGCATTTTCGTTTTCAGGCGGTAGGCGAACTGATCTTAAATCTGGAAGAACGCCTGGGTTATGTGCATAAAGGTATCGAGAAAATCGCCGAAGGCAGAACGCCAGAGTCTTTAGCCCGTTTAGCCGGGCGAATTTCGGGTGATACCACCGTAGGACATTGCTGGGCTGCCTGCAGGGCAATGGAGCAAGCCGCCGGCGTTGAAATTCCACCACGGGCTGCCTTGATTCGCGGCATTTTGGCGGAGCGTGAACGGGTCGCCAATCATCTGGGTGATATGGGCGGGATTTGTAATGATGTTGCTTTTGTTTTTGCGCAAATGCAATTTACCCGCTTGCGTGAACTGTGGTTACGCACCAATGCAACAATTTTCGGGCATCGTTTGTTAATGGACAGGATTGTTCCCGGAGGCGTTGTGTGTGATTTATCTGAAGCCTCCTGTGCCTTGATTAAAGAGGACATTATTCTGTTAAGAAAAGAACTGTCAGAAATCATGCCTGCGATAGACCTCAATTCATCGCTGGAAGACCGGTTATATACAGCGGGTTATTTGTCGCCGGAAATTGCCTCAGCTTTTGGTACGTTGGGTTATGTCGGCCTTGCCAGCGGGCAGGATAAGGATGTCCGCCGCGATGCGCCTTATCCACCCTACGATCAGGCAACTTTTAAAGTCGCCCTGGAAGATCAGGGTGATATTGCCTCAAGGTTCTGGGTAAGATACAAGCAAATCAATGCGGCGTTAAAACTGATCGCACAATTTATAGAACGGCTTGTGGCCGGTGACATACTCGCCGAATGGCAAACACCGCCGCCGGGCAGTGAAAGCCTGAGCATGATTGAAGGCTGGCGGGGGGAGATCACCGCTTATATTCGCTTCGATGCCGACAATAAAATCGCCCGTTTTTATCCACGCGACCCCAGCATCCTGAACTGGCCTGCGTTGGAAAAACTGACACTGAACAATATCGTGCCGGATTTTCCTGTGTGTAATAAATCCCTGAATGGCTCTTATTCAGGCAATGACTTATAGGAGGCCGTGTGCTCCAACTTTTTAAAAAAATCCTGACAACAGGCATTGTCACTGAGAAATATAAAGCCCCCAAGGACGATGAACTGGAAAAACTGGGTATTCAGATCAAACGACACATAGACAAGAAATTTTCCGGCAGTATTGCGATACGTGCCATCGACGCCGGATCATGTAATGGTTGCGAGCTCGAAATACACGCGTTAAATAATCCTTATTATGATATTGAGCGTTTTGGTATTCATTTTGTGGCTTCGCCACGGCACGCCGATGTGTTATTGGTTACCGGCCCGGTTTCACGGCACATGCAGACCGCCTTGCTGCGAACTTATGAAGCGACACCGAATCCGAAATGGGTCGTTGCTGTCGGTGAATGTGCCGCTTGCGGGGGTGAATTCGGGGTTTCTTACGCCAGTTGCGGTGCGGTGTCCAATGTTATACCCGTCGATATGGTCGTAGCAGGCTGTCCGCCTACGCCATTGGCGTTGATGAAAGGATTGCTGGGGCTGATTAATAAATAAACCTCAAGATCAAATTAAGAGCTTGATATAATGAATAAAAAAATAAAGGTAGCGGAAATTACGGCAGCGATTTTGTGTTCCATCAGCATGCCGCCGACTGCGGTGGCGCAGGATGATTTGCTTCAGGATGCCGGCAGCTGGCTGCAGGTTGTCGGCGAAGGCAGCCTGAAGACTGTGGATCCGAGCCTGGAAAAGGTCGTATCTGGCTGGAAGGACAATCCCGTTGGGACGATAACTGGGGTCATTGGTATCAAGGTATGGCACGTGCAGCGGTGGGTTATTCACTCAGTGACCGTGCAACGATTTGGGCAGGTTATACCTTTCTGCCCACACAAAACGTCGGCAAGAATTATGTAGCTCAACAAGATGTATGGCCAGCATTCAGTTATAACTTACCCACCAGAATTGGAACTTTCAGCTTCAGGACCATGGTCGAAAACAATTTCCTACCGGGCAATGGCAATGATGTCCGTGTACGTCCACGGCAGATGATTCGACTCCTGCACCCGCTGGAATTTGAACCGCGTTTGAGCCTGATCGCATGGGACGAGTTCTTCATACGAGCCAATTCGATGCGCGCAGGCGGCCAATCAGGTTTCGATCAAAATCGCGCGTTTGCGGGCATCGGCTGGACTTTTAATAAAAATTTCCGGACCGAAGCAGGCTATCTCAATCAGTATCTCGATGATGCCACGCATACCAATAATACGATGCACCATCTGATTATGTCGTCATTGTTTATAAATTTTCCTGATTACGCACAAGCTTCAGCAAATTTAGAAGTCATAAGAAGCATAAAGTCCAGAGTTTATGGGGTATCATTTTTTTTCGGGCTGGTTAATTATATAAAAAAGTGAAAAATCGGCGCCCTTCATTTTGGGGTAAAAGTAGTGAACAGTTCAAACATAAGGCACAACGACCCCTCAGGTTTCCCTGATATTTTTTTAAATCCAGCCTAAAAAATGGTTACGGTTGGCTTTGAGAAATAATCTGTAAGAGCCGTTCCAACCAATCCCCCTCAAGC
>JAGXGJ010000103.1 GCA_024636875.1 Methylococcaceae bacterium
GGCACGCACAGCGCTCGAAGAGGAACGGGCAGGGATAGCCCGTTATGACCAATCCGCCGGGAGCGGATTGGCACGCACAGCGCTCGAAGAGGAACGGGCAGGGATAGCCCGTTATGAAAAAATTCACCGCGCCTTGTTAACGGGTTTGTTATCCAATATCGGTTTTCGTCATGAACAATACGAATATCTGGGCGCACGCAGCTTGAAATTCTTTATTTTTCCAGGTTCGGGTCTGCACAAACTCAAACCCAAGTGGATCATGGCGGCTGAGCAGGTCGAGACCAGCAAGGTTTATGCGCGCAATGTAGCCAGGATTGAACCGGAGTGGATAGAGCAATGCGCCGCGCACCTGGTCAAGCACAACTATTATGATCCGCATTGGGAGAAGAAGAGCGCGCGCTGTATGGTGTTCGAGCGCACCTTGCTGTATGGCCTGACGCTGCAAGCCGGGCGCAAGATTCCTTATGACCGCGTAGACCCCAAAGCCGCCAGAGAGATCTTTATCCGCTCGGCCCTGGTCGATCATGATTATCACAGCAATGCGCTTTTTTACGTCGCCAACCAGAAACTGCTTGAAGAAGTGGGCATGATTCAACATAAAGGCCGCCGGGTTGATCTGGTTGAGGATGAGCAGTGGCTCTATCAATTCTACGATAACAAACTGCCTCCCGAAATCGTCAGCGGCGTTACCCTGGATACCTGGCGTAAAACAGCGGAAAGAGCCAATCCCAAAATCCTGTTTTTAACCAGAAAGGATTTAACGCGGGAACAGAAGGAAGACTATGTTAATGAATGGGATTTTCCGGACACCTTCCCATGCTCCCGCATGGGAACGAGAGGCAATCTGACTATTCCGCTACAATACCGCTTTGAGCCGGGTCATGATGAGGACGGCGTGACGGCAATCATCCCTGTGCATCAATTAAATCAGCTATCCCAGGCTCCTTTTGATTGGCTGGTGCCTGGCCTGCTAGAGGAAAAATGTATTGCCTTGATAAAATCCCTGCCCAAGCAAATCCGGAAACATTTTGTACCCGTTCCCGTGACTGTCAAGCAGTGTCTGGAAATTGAACCCGATTTTAAAGGCCCGTTGCAGGAATGGTTAGGCAATCGGCTAAGAAAATTGACCGGCGAAGCGATTCCACTGAATGCCTGGAACATGGAGGGCTTACCCAATCATTTGAAAATGAATTTCAGAGTTGTCGACGATCAGGGCAAACTGCTGGATTACGGCAGGGATTTAAAAAAATTACAGCTTAAATTTACCGCTAAAGCTGAGGTCAGCTTTGACCAGATAGCCTCCGATGAAATGAATTATACCGGCTGCATTCAATGGGCATTTGATGATCTGCCGGACACTTGGCAATTTATCCAGAAAGGGCAAAGGTTTATCGGCTTCCCGGCAATCATTGATGAAGTTGATGCCGTTGGTGTGCGTATTTTTGACACTGAACAAAAAGCCGCATTGCAGCATAAGGCGGGTTTAATGCGTTTGTTTCAACTGCAACTCCGCAAGGAATGCACCTATATAGTGAAGAACATGCCGCAGTCGGCAACTGCTGAATTAACCTACAATCGCTTGCCAAAGCATCCTCTTGTCAGCTACAGCCCAGACTCATCTTATAAAGAAGACATGCTTTATTTAATTCTCTACAGCGTATTTGTTGAAGGTAGAGTTATACGCACACAACAGGCGTTTGAGCAAATTTTACGGCAACACAAGGCGGAGTTGATTGGTATCGCGAATGAAGCAGGAAAAATCGCGCTGGAGATTATGGCGCTTTATGGCGCGGTCAATACACAATTGAAACGCCTCAATGCCAATGATCCGCTGGCTAGAGACATTAATGAGCAACTGGATTTGCTCATTTACGCGGGTTTCATTCGCAATACGCCTTACCAGCAGCTTAAAGCCATTCCTCGCTATCTGAGGGCAATTCAATATCGGCTTGATAAATATGATAATAATCCACAAAAAACACAGGAAGTCAGCCGCTATGCAACACGTTTCTGGAAAGATATAGAGAAAAAAGTAAAAAAAGACATCGTTATTCCGGAACAAGACTCTTTTCGTTGGGCAATTGAAGAGTTCAGGGTTTCATTATTTGCCCAGCAGCTTAAAACCGCTTACCCGATTTCTGCAAAACGCATGGATAAAGCCTGGGATGAACGAGAGTAGTGCAGCACTGTGTTGTATTGATGATTAGGCTATCAATGATATTTGTACACAGAAAAAATCAAAGAGTTAGAATTTCCTTGACTGGAACTGATTGACATTCAACAATAAATTGTAACCATTTGAAAGATAAAATAATTACAGGTTTGTCGTGTTGTTATACAATTTAACAAAACTGTAATAAAAACCACTGCTAAGAGCTGAAGATAACAATCAATGCACAGAGTTATCCACAGAATTTGTGTATAATTATATTTAATCAAATATTTATTTCACAACATCTATAAAAGCTCTTATTCAGCTTAAAAAGACCCGGCGAAATGCATCAAACTGCCGTTTTTTTATTATTCCGATACAACTTATGGGTTTTCCTGTATTTTTATCCGATATTTAGGTTAAAATAGTCGGCTTTCTAATCTGGACGAGTGAGCTGCGATGGTGACATTTAACACGCTGCCTCACTTGGCTTTGATCTGTCTGCAAGTATCCGACGGGATTCATCCGAACCGATGGCTTGGCTTCTTAGCCACAGCGGTCTTAGGTATGACTGCGGTTGGTATGTAGTTGATAATGCCCCAGTACAAGCCCTTTGTAGAGTTTCATAGTTTGAACCTTTATAGAGGGTGGTCACCTAAAAAGTTTTTTATGCCCAACTTTAGAGTAAAAACATGACAGATTTATCGCATTACAGAAACATAGGTATATTCGCGCACGTTGATGCGGGTAAAACCACCACAACCGAGCGAATTTTAAAACTCACCGGTAAAATCCATAAAATCGGCGAAGTGCACGATGGCGCTGCGACGACAGACTTCATGGATCAGGAACAGGAGCGCGGCATCACCATTCAGTCTGCGGCAACAACCTGTTTCTGGAAAGATCATCGTTTTAATATCATCGATACCCCTGGACACGTTGATTTTACTATCGAAGTTTATCGTTCACTGAAAGTTCTGGACGGCGGCATCGGCGTTTTCTGCGGTTCAGGTGGTGTAGAACCCCAATCAGAAACCAACTGGCGTTATGCGAACGACTCAGAGGTTGCCCGTGTTATCTATATCAATAAACTGGATCGTATCGGTGCTGATTTCTATCGGGTGGTCAAGCAAGTAAAGGAGGTTCTCGGCGCTCATCCGCTGGTGATGACGCTGCCAATTGGTACTGAGGATCAATTCTCCGGCGTGGTTGATGTACTGACTCGCAAGGCATGGATATGGGATGATTCAGGCGATCCATTAAACTACACAATCCAGGACATTCCTGCCGGCATGGTGGCTGATGTCGAAAAATGGCGTGAAAAAATGATTGATGAAGTCGCTGATCAATACGACGACGTCATGGAAAAATATCTTGAAGGTGAAGAACCTGATATTGACACGATCAAGCGTTGTATCCGTAAAGGTACGATTAATCTGGATTTCTTCCCCACTTTCTGCGGTTCATCTTTCAAGAACAAAGGCGTACAGTTGGTGCTAGACGGCGTTGTTGATTACTTGCCCAATCCAACCGAAGTCAAGCCACAACCTGAAGTAGATCTGGAAGGCCGCCCAACAGGCGAATTCGCAATCGTTGATGCCAATAAACCGCTTCGTTCCCTGGCTTTCAAAATCATGGATGACCGTTTTGGCGCGTTGACCTTCTTGCGTATCTACTCCGGTAAACTGGAAAAAGGCACATCAGTATTGAATACCTTTACCGGCAAAACCGAGCGTATCGGCCGTATTGTTGAAATGCACGCCGATGCTCGCGCAGAACTGGATTCTGCACAGGCAGGTGATATTGTTGCAGTACTCGGCATGAAGAATGTACAGACCGGTCACACCCTGTGCGATCCGAAATTCCCTGCAACCCTGGAGCCGATGGTATTCCCTGATCCGGTTATCTCCCTGGCTATTTCGCCTAAAGATAAAGGCGCGTCTGAAAAAATGGGCATCGCGTTGGGTAAAATGATTCAGGAAGATCCTTCTTTCCACGTTGAAACCGATGAAGACAGCGGCGAAACCATCCTTAAAGGCATGGGCGAACTGCATCTTGACATTAAAGTTGACATCCTGAGACGTACGCATGGTGTAGATGTTATCGTCGGCAAACCACAGGTTGCCTACCGCGAAACCATTACCAAACGTGTTGAAGACGAATACACCCACAAGAAACAATCAGGCGGTTCAGGTCAATACGGCAAGATCAACTATATTATTGAGCCCGGTGAACCTGGAAGCGGCTTTGCCTTTGAATCGGCGGTTACCGGTGGCAACGTACCACGCGAGTACTGGCCGGCGGTCGAAAAAGGCTTCAAAAGCATGCTTGATAAAGGTGTCTTGGCAGGTTTCCCTTGTCTGGACTTTAAAGTCATTCTGACAGACGGCGCTTTCCACGCGGTTGACTCGTCTGCGATTGCTTTCGAAATTGCTGCAAAAGCGGCGTTCCGTCAATCAATTCCAAAAGCCGGCCCGCAATTGATCGAACCGATCATGAAAGTAGACACCTTCACACCGGAAGCGCATGTCGGTGATGTGATCGGTGATCTTAACCGTCGCCGCGGCATGATCAAATCCCAGGATCCCGGTGTAACCGGTGTGCGTATTAAATCAGATGTGCCGTTGAGCGAAATGTTCGGCTATATCGGCGACTTACGCACGATGACATCCGGCCGCGGTCAATTCTCGATGGAATTCTCGCATTATATGCCATGCCCGAAAAACGTGGCTGAAGAAGTCATCAAGGAAGTTAACGAACGCAATAAAAAGAAGTAATCGGGTAAGTATGAGCTGTTGAGCTTTTGCAGGAATAGGGGTATAAGTAACTGATATTTATACCCTTATCCAGATATTCATGCCGGGAATTCCCTGCCCGTTTCGCTCCGGCCGGTTTCGCCGCGCCCTTCGACTGTCAGTCTCCGGGTTTTCTTGATGGGGAAGGGGCTTTTTGAATTATTAGAGGTTTCCCTCAAGCCTGACTATTTTTAGTCATATACGGCTTTTTTGGCGAAACTTTCTAGGACGGATTAAGTAAATCCAGGACAGTTTGTGCCTGCTCGGCTGCTTCACGGCCTAAATTGGTCAGATAGCCGCCGTCTTTGTGTGATACGAGGCCCTTATCGTACAAACGTTGTGTGGCAGCAATAATTTCAGGTGCTGCTGTTTTATGTACTTTGATCCCTTCCAGTGTTGTGCTTAGATTGTAGCGAACCAGAATGTTTAGTTCATCTACAAGGTCTTTGGTATAGGGCATAGTAAATCCTTATGATTGGTTTATCTTGGTTAATAGCATAAAGCCATTTCTGTGGAAGGCGTATCTTTTTTTGTGGAAGCGCTTTCAGTGCAATGAACTTGTCCTTGCAAAACATAGCGTGATGGCCTGGTTATGTATACGGAAAAGTGTTGACTCAATAACAAGCTTAAGCCTTTCACTCAAACCTGTGTTGCTCATCCTGCTTCCTGTTCAGCTACTTTTGGATGATCAACCGACCATAATTTCTCAAGCTGATAAAATCCGCGCGCTTGTGCTGTCATGGCATGAACAATTACATCACCCAGGTCCAGCAACACCCAGTCCGAACCCAAATCACCTTCAACCCCTAAAGGTTTAAAGCCTTGTTCCTTGACTTTTTCCATGATGTATTCACATAAAGACTTTAGATGGCGATCAGACGTTCCTGTTACTACCACCATAAAATCGGTGAAGCTGGTTTTGCCACGGACATCCAGTGTCGTAATGTTTTGTCCCTTGCGTTCTTCCAGTACATCCTGGACAATTTTCAATAACTCTTCTGCTTGCATAAAATTCCTGGTGTGTGATGAGATCAATGTCTCTGATATAGCTTGTGTTGCCTAATATATGTTATAACAGTATCGGGCAGTAAAAACCCCGGGTTTTGTTGTTTATCAATCATGTTCCTGATAGCCGTTGCCGAAATATCAAGTTGCGTGACTTGCTGAAAGTATAACTTACCCGCGAGCTTGTGTGCCAATTCAGTTATCTCGTTAGTCAGTCTGACTTTAAAAAATTTATCGAGATTCTGAATATTAAAGCCCGGCCGGGTCATGACGATAATATGCGCATTGTCAAATAAATGCCGCCATTGATGCCACGTCTCTAGTTGATTGAACGCATCACTGCCGATAAACAACAGCAACGGTTCATTTTGGAATTCCTGACGTAAAGATTTCAGCGTATCTACCATATAAGACGCGCCGTGCCGGTTTAATTCGCGGGTATCAATAATAAAGCCAGGCTGATTTTTTATCGCCAGTTCCAGCATCTGCAGGCGCATTGGCGCTGTTGCTGCGGGCTGTTCTCGATGGGGCGGTTGTGCGCTGGGGACTAAGCGAAGTTCTGTCAGCCCGAAAATTTCTTTAACTTCCAGCGCCGAGCGTAAATGCCCATAGTGAATGGGGTCAAAAGTACCGCCAAAGATTCCGATCATTTATTGTCTGATATGCCCATCACCCAGGACAATGTATTTTAACGAGGTCAGACCTTTCAAACCGACGGGTCCACGCGCATGCAGTTTATCGGTACTAATGCCGATTTCAGCACCCAAGCCATATTCAAAGCCATCGGCAAAACGGGTTGAGGCATTGACCATAACCGAACTGGAATCAACTTCGCGTAAAAAGCGTCTCGCTCGCGTGTAATCCTCGGTGACAATGGCTTCGGTATGGCTGGAGCCGTATTTATTGATGTGCTCCATCGCTTCATCCAGGCCATGAACAACTTTGATGGACAAGATGGGCGCCAGATATTCGGTGTGCCAGTCTTCCTCGGTTGCTCTTGTACACTTCGGTATCAAGGAGCAGGATTTAAGGCAGCCGCGCAACTCAACACCCTTTTCGAGATAAATCCCGGCCAATACCGGCAATACCTTTGCGGCAATGCTTTCGGCAACCAACAAAGTCTCCATCGCATTGCACACGCCATAACGATGGGTTTTGGCATTTACGGCAATCTTGACCGCCTTATCAAGATCGGCTTTATCATCGATATAAACATGACAAATCCCATCAAGATGTTTAATCACAGGAATCGCAGCATCCTGGGAAATACGTTCGATAAGGCCCTTGCCGCCGCGCGGCACGATAACATCAACATACTGCTTCATGGTTATTAATTCGCCTACCGCAGCGCGGTCCGCTGTGGCGACGATTTGCACCGTTTCCACAGGCAGACCGGCCGCCTCGAGGCCTTTGGCAATGCACGATGCAATGGCCTGATTGGAATGGATGGCTTCCGAACCCCCTCTTAAAATACAGGCATTGCCGGATTTAAGACATAAGGCCGCTGCATCGACTGTGACATTGGGGCGGGATTCATAAATAATGCCGATGACACCCAACGGTACGCGCATTTGCCCGACTTGTATGCCGCTGGGCCTGTAAACCAGATCGCTGATTTCTCCGACCGGATCAGGTAAAGCGGCCACCTGTTTCAAGCCTTCAACCATCGCCTGAAGGCCGCTTGGTGTTAAAGCCAGTCTGTCCAGTAAAGCCGCATCCAGACCATTTTGCTTGCCGGCCTCCAGATCTTTTTGGTTTTCGCTTATCAGCAGTTCATGGCTGCTCTCAATGGCTTCTGCAATTTTCAACAAGGCCAGGTTTTTTTTACCCGACTCGGTACGGCTGATTACCCGTCCGGCTTTTCTGGCTTGCAGGCCTAAGCCTTGCATGTATTCTTTAATATCCACAGTGTTCTCACTAGACTGGATTGATTTAACTGTTTATTATATCGGTTAAACACTGTTATTAACAGGGTTTGAACGTATCAACTTCCGGATAATAAACAGATTTCTGATAGTAGTAATACTTGGTTTCCTTCCCTGGTTCACTGGTTCCCAAGCTCCAGCTTGGGAACCAGGCGTAATCACATAAATTCGTCGTCCATATCGTCAGTCAATCTAAGCACGGTATCAAATCCGCCTGCACCACATTTTTTAGTCAGAGTATTTATAATTCGATCAATGTCAGCAGGCGATTCATAAGGACCGTTCATATAAAAAGGCTTGCCTTCCTTGCCGTAGGTGTATTTCACTGGACACCCGCTTTCATCAATAATGCCAAATATGTCGTAGGCATTTTTATAATCAGGATGCGGGGCAAAGCCCAGCTCTTTAGCATAGTCGACTACACCGTCCAGTAGTTTTTTAGCACAGCTTTGATGCAGCTTTTCAAAGCTCCTGTTACCTGTCGCCGACATTCTTCCTTTGATCCTGTGCTCATATTCACTTTCGCGCAGTACCATAAACATAGCGTCTTTGACACCCAGACAGAAGACATCGATAACAAAGGCACTCATGGCAATATCACCGTTAGGAAGCCGCCGCGTGACCACCAGTTCACCCAGGCCGGATACAAACAAATCATCCGGTATCAAACATTCGTGAATGGGGTAGCCTGCATAAGGTTTAGCCTTCTTCATTGATGGACTTATTTTTTTAACCGTAGTCCCTCTTTTTTGTTTTTTCTTTGCCAGTTTTTTTTGTCGTTGTTGTTCTGATAGTGCCATTGTTTTGTCCTCATTTAGTTAAATTTCTCTTGTTCCCTGGTCCCCAAGCTCCCTGGTCCCCAAGCTCCAGCTTCCCTGGTTCCCAAGCTCCAGCTTGGGAACCAAGCCGTGGAAGCCTGTCCTGAGCCAGTCGAAGGGCTCCAGCTTTCTTTCTTTCAGCATTACCATGCGCGAACCACCTCAATCAAACCTTCCTGTCCTGAATAGTTGCGCGCGCTTGAATAGCGCCAATGTTCCGGCAAATCGACATAACCGCGTTTTACCGGATTTTGATGGATATAATCAAGTTTTTGGCGCATCACCGATTCGGATTCTATGAGTTGTGGATGGCTTCCTTCTTCCCAAACTTGATATTGACTCCCGGTTTTATGCGTCCTTTTAAATAAAGCCAAAAGCTCTAAAACTCTTTTTGCCTGAGTTTGCTCCAGGTAGTCGATGATGCGCATGGCAGTATAGGACTTAAATCGCTGCATATCCCGGCTCAAATCGGGTGACGAGGCGATAAGATGCAAGTGGTTCTCCAGAATGACGTAGCCATAAATTTCAAATCCGGCCTCTCTTTGCAGAAACCGCCAGGATTCCAGCACGATTTCCACTGTTTCAGTCCGGGTGAACAACGGCTGCCAATAATTGATCGTCGCTGTCAAGAAATGGGGGTAGGTTTTGTTCAGAATACGGTAACGGCTTCTGGGCATTTAAAACTCTTTAATAAAGTCAGGAAGCTGGAGCCCTTCGACTGGCTCAGGACAGGCTTCCACGGTTGGGCTCCCAAGCTGGAGCTTGGGAGCCAGTGGATGGAACCAGTGGGTTTATTATTTTTACCAAGCCCGCTTATCCTTGCAGCCGATATTATACCCGTTCATTTTGCTTTTAGCCTTTGAAGCTGTTTACCGGGTTCTATCATTTTCCGCTCAGCTCGCCAGTCGCTAGTTCCCTAGCTCCAGCTTTCCCTCGTTCCCAAGCTCCCTCGTTCTCAAGCTCCAGCTGGGAACGAGGCAACGAGGCATTGGAAGCTCCAGCTTCCTGTCTTGCGAAGCAGCACAACCAGACCTAAGCCGATTTTGCCTGTCTTGTGCTCTTTTTGGCTTTTTCTCTCTCACGTTCGGTTTTGATTTTTGCCAATAACGCCTCGGCGCTGTTTTCACCGCTGATGAGTCCGGGGTTTTGCTCGCGCCAATCGGCGGTGAGTTCGCCGCGAAAGGCTTTGGCGAGGATGGCTTGGGTCAGATGATTGATGCGTGCCTGGGCGTCCTTAACGCGTTGCTCGATTTGGTCCGCGTAGGTGAAGAGTTGTTCGACCCGGTTGACGATTTCGGTTTGTTCTTCTAGTGGAGGAAGCAAAACGGATATATCTCGTATTTTATTCAGATTAAGGTTAGGTTGGTTTCCACCTGATGCTGCTTTTCGAGTTTCTTCATAGTTTTCCTGCAATCGTAACTTTACGAATGATCGCAATGCCTTCTTTTCATCAACAATTATGGCTGCACAAGCTTGATTACAGGTTGCGTTCAGTTTTAGCTCAGTGACCTGCCCGCGTGTTTTACCTTCACCGTACATAGCCAATAATAATGTTCCGGGACTAAAGATCTTCAAAGAGCATTTTTTAACAGCAAATTCAGTTACAAATTGCTCAGCTTTGTAGCAAAACTCCTTTCCTGTGGTTGCACTGGTAAGCCAAGGTACAGTTCCATAATCCCAATATGCTGTCTCGGATCGTATTGGCGTTTTACCAGTAGAAACTAGTGATAACTGTCCAATATTAGTTTCTATCCAATTTTTTAAGATTTCTGTTTTTCGCCAATCCTCCGTCAACTTCCCGCTCACCGCAGCGGCGAGAACGGATTGGCGGAAATGTTTGAGAATTTTGGGGATGGCGTCGAGGCGGGTTTTGATGATGTCCACCTGCGCCAGCAGTTCATCCAGTTTAATTAGTGACGCGATTATCCAACCCTTTGGTAAATCCTTGTAAATCGGGTTTGAGTCAGTCGTAGGTAGTGTTAGTGTACCGTAACCCGACATCTCCTCGCCGCCACTGTACTTTGGACTTTGTTCCTGAATATGTTGTGTTACGCTGTCGCTAACCCATCCTAATTGGGTTGGTTCATTTACGCTCACCCAATTCCAACACGTTATCGCTAGTTCCCAAGCTCCAGCTTGGGAATTCGGGATTGGAAGCTCTAGCTTCCCGTCTTGCGAAGCTGGAGCTTCGGCTTCGAGGTTCCCAAGCTGGAGTTTGGGAACCAGCGTAACCGGAAGGATATAAAATCTCACTCATTCATTCACCTCATCTCCCAAACCCAACACTTCCGCCAATAAATCGGTTTGCGCTTGCGCCTGGTCGCCTGCGCCCAAAGCCAGCATCAAGCCGTTGAGTTCACGCAAGGCTTCGGTCAATTCGCTCATCGCTTCCGCAGCCAAAATATCAGGCTCCGGCAGGCTGGCGGCATCGACGCTGTCCTGGTCTTTGAGCCAGGCAATATCCAGCGAGTCGCCTTTTTGGGTTTTGACCCAGTCCCGGCTGAAACTGCGCCAGCGGGTTTCGGGGTTTGATCCTCCCTCAGCCCCAATTCCGTTCAGTTTGACAGTCTCATCGTCACCCCGGCAGGGATTGCCGAGGTCCAGAGGCCATGGATGGCAAGTGCTTTCCACATCCTTGTGTTCTGGATTCCGGCAATCCATGCCGGAATGACGGCTTGGTTTGCCGATTAAACCGTGGCTTTCCAGGCGTCCGGTGGCGTGGTAGCAGTCTTCGAACGGTTTCAGGTACTGGTCGCTAAACGGCGTGCGCTTGCCGAAGCTGGGCATGTTGGTGCGCAGATCGTAAACCCAGACCTGTTGTGTGCAGTTTTCATCCTGATACGGGTTTTCCGCCGTGCCTTTGCTGAAAAACAGCACGTTGGTTTTAACGCCCTGCGCGTAGAAAATCCCGGAAGACAATCTGAGTATCGTATGCAGGTTGCATTTGTGCATTAAATCGCGGCGGATGCCGGTGCCGACGCCGGCCTCGAACAAGACGTTATCGGGCAGCACGACAGCGGCGCGGCCTCCGGGTTTCAGGCTGCGGTAGATGTGCTGCAGAAACGCCAGTTGCTTGTTGCCGGTTTTGTAGGTGAAATCGTCGCGGGTCGGGCCGCCGCCGCCTTTGGCGGTGCCGAACGGCGGATTGGTGAGAATGACATCGGCTTTGGGCAGTTGCGTGCCAGGTAAACCCAAGGTATTCCCCAGATGCACCACGCCTTCGTCGTCGCCTGCCATGCCGTGCAACAAGCAATTCATCAACGCCAGACGGCGCGTGCCGGGCACCAGTTCCATGCCGGTAAAGGCTTTATTGCGCTGAAAAGTTTGCGCTTTTTCGTTCAGATTGTAGAGACTATCGGTATTGCCTTTGATATAGGCATCGGCGGCAATCAGGAATCCTGCGGTTCCGGCGGCGGGGTCCTGGATCAATTCACCGGCTTTGGGTTGAATGCAGCGGATGATGCTGTCGATCAACGGACGCGGCGTAAAATATTGCCCGGCGCCGGATTTGGTTTCGCTGGCGTTTTTTTTCAATAGACCTTCGTACAGATCGCCCAAGCCGTCTCGTTGCGCGCTGAACCAGTCGATGTTGTCGAGGGTTTTGATCAGTTGTTCTAGATGCCGCGGTTCTCTCAACCGGGTCTGGGCGTCTGCGTAGATGGCGAGTATCAGTTGATCGCTGACGACGGTGTTGCCGTCGGCATCTTTACCGGTCGAAAGCGCCAGCAGTTTGCGCTTGTAATCGTTGAGCAGGTTGAGGCCGCTTTTACCGTTTAAATCCGGCCAGCGGCAGCCTTCAGGCAATTTGTGTTTATTGAGCAAGCCGGCTTCGGTGTTTTCATATTCCATTTTAATGAACAGCAGCAACACCAGTTCGGTGACGTAATCGCTGTAGTTAATGCCATCGTCGCGCAGTACGTCGCACAGGTTCCAGAGTTTTTGAACAATGTCGTTGTTGGTCATGTAGTCAGCTAAGGGTTAATCAGGGGAACTTAGGTAGGCAATAGATAGAGAGTGTTTTAAAAGCTACTTTGAAAGCCACAGCTATCTACAAAAGTCGTGTTGCCGTCATTCCGGCAGGGATTGCCGGAATCCGTACGCCCGTAAGGGCGTACTACCAGTACGGTGAAAGTCCGTACCAGAGTAAGCCAAAAAAACTCTGAAATTGAAAGTATAGAGTCCGACGTTGGTAAAGCGACACAAAGTCCCCTCTCCCTTTGGGAGAGGGTTAGGGTGAGGGTATTACAAAGGTCGCTTTACCAACTTTGGCTCCTATAACTGCGTCACCGTGAGGTGGGGTAGGAAGTAACTGGAAATGAACTGTCAGTCCGTAGGCTGACGAACCC
>JAGXGJ010000104.1 GCA_024636875.1 Methylococcaceae bacterium
AAAAAGATTGAGCATTCAGGGTCTTCAACAGCAATGTGATGCAGCCCTGTTTGCTCAACACTTTAGGGTCTATGGTTAGTGGAAACTCTTTGCACCACGAATGTTTTCATGGTCCTGAGGTAATAACGAAAGCTGCACCGGTGCTGATTCCGGCAACTTGTCCCGGTTACTTTGCAAAATAGCTTTCACATTTTTCAACTTGAACAGGGATTCTTTATTGGCAATTGCACAGGCTTTATTTAGGCGCTCTGAGGCATAGCTCCGATTGAGGCTCAATAAACCCAGGCAGACGCGGTAAGCTTGTTCAGGATGATCCTTGCGCTGCAATTGACCTTTCACCCACACCAGCACCTCAGGGCCTATCGATTGCGCCCAGTTCATTAATCGTCCTGGCGTCCATTGCTGATGCTGGGCATGCTGTTCCGGCATGTGCCCTGGCTCTGTGGTCATGCCGGGATAATACTTTCGGACATGAGTGGCGATGCGGTTGTTGTGAAAATAAACCTCAATCAGTTTGTCACCGGCATGCAGTTCAACCTGTTCGCCCACACAGTGATGTGGCACCGAATAGAGGTGTTGGTCGTAGATCAGGTGATAATCGATATTGACGCGAGCTGTTTTGATGTCCGTGTACTGATAGGCGTACTTCGGTAACGGTGACAGGGCTGGTTGATCCAGCTTTTCAAACCACTGCTGACGACTGCCTGGCATTTGCTTGAAGGGTTTTTGATTGAGCTCGGTCAATAAGGCGCTGATACAGTGATTCAGCTCCGCCAACGAGAAGAAGGTGTGATGGCGCAGTTTAGCCATAATCCAGCGTTCAACGAGGAGAACACCGGCCTCGGCCTTGGCTTTATCCTTGGGTTTATAGGGCCTCGCAGGCATCACCGCGACCGCATAATGGGACGCCAACTGTTGATAACTGGGATTGAGTTCGGGGTCGTAACGGCAGGCTTTATTGACCCCGCTTTTTAAATTATCCGGCACCAACATCACCGGCGTACCACCAAAAAACTCAAAGGCCCGCACATGACTGCCTAGCCAATCCGGCAGACTTTGGCTCCAGGTCGCTTCGGCAAAGGTGTAATTGGAGGCGCCCAACACCGCCACAAAAATCTGCGCGGTGCGAATTTCACCACTAGCCGCACAAACCACCGGTATCGTAGGGCCGGCATAATCGATAAACAACTTTTCACCGGCTCGATGGGTCTGCCGCATGGAGCGTTTTTGTTTCTTCCGCCAGTCGGCATAGCGGGCGCAGAACTGCGAGTAGCTATAGCAACGGTTCGGATACTGCTGGGTGTATTCTTCCCAGAGCAACTGCTTGGTCAGACCTTTTTTCTTCAACTCCATATGAACGTCTGTCCATACCGGTTCCTGGAATTTGGCTGAAGGCTGGGCGTCTGAACGGGGATAAAACTTCAGGGCTAAAGCTTGATCATCCCAATCCTCTGGTAACGGCCAGGAGATTTTTAACTGTTCGGCCAGTTTTAAGATGTTTTGAATGCTGCCGACGCTGATTTTGGTGCTGGCACTGATTTTCCGGATGCTTAATCCGGCGCTGTAACTGAGTCTGAGTACTTCTCGTAATTTTCGCATTGCTGTTCTCTTCGCTGACATATCTATTCCACAAAAGGCGGGAAGGATAGTCTGATTTGATAAACAATGCGTTAGGAATGATTCTGGCAACTTGAACAGTCATTCTGGCAACTTGAACACCGATTCTGGAAAATCCAAAAAAGTGTTCAGCTTGAAACCAGAATCAGTGTTCAAGTTAAATCAGAATAGGTGTTCAGATTGATCCAGAATGGGTGTTCAGGTTGGGCCAGAATATGCAGTTACTCAGAGCGATTGGATTATGAGTCAGTTTTGGGCCGCTTAGTAATTTCGATTCGATAACTGATTATTTGGTGGATATCTTTCAGCATCACTGCGGTATGATTAACCGGAATATCTATAAAGGGTTCTACGAGTTTGGCCCGGTTAATGCCACCTGGCTCTAAGCTATTATAGAGTCCGACGTTGGTAAAGCGACACAAAGTCCCCTCTCCCTTTTGGAGAGGGTTAGGGTGAGGGTATTACAAAGGTCGCTTTACCAACTTTGGCTCCTATATCTGGAGAAATGAGTTCGTTCGCTTCATCTGGAATAGAGAGTCAGGAGTGGAAAGCCGATATGCAAGTACGGCTCGCAACGGCTTATGGATTGGCAGTAAAAGGCACTTCCCTGTGTGCTTACTGGCATTGAAGTCGGGCTGAACAGAGTTCGCTGTTCATAGCCATACTATTGCACGGCCCCTGGCAGTAACATAGGGAGGTGTATGTGGACGTTAATGATATAAAGCTATTCTATAAAACCTTGAAATTATCGTATGATACCGTATTGAGAAAAACACTTGGGTCAAACGCTGACCATTTACATTCGAATATGTATTGTAAACGCGACTGAAAATAAAATGTTAGATCAAACAAGCTGCATGGGTTGATTCCTAGGATTCAGAACGGCGCTGTTTTTCTTTTTGTTTGGCAATTTTCTCAAGTTGTTCTTCCGTTGGAATGTATCTTCTTTCTTCATTGTTGCGTCTGTCTCCCAAGATTCGCCGTTCACCAATATCTAATTCGCATTGCTTAGCCCTTCTTTCTTTTTTCCTTCTGGTTTTTGATTTTTCATCGTCTGATTTTTTAGTGCGAAGGTAGCGGGCTATTTTCATCAATGTCCACGCATGATTCATGCTCCAGTAATGGCATAAAAACAGGAGCAGGAAGGACATGAATAATACATCTTGCGAAATATTAAGAAAAAAACTGGCGGCGATAGCGGTAGTTGTGAGGAATAATGAACATGCTATCAGTGTGATCAGGATTTGATTAACGCTGTAACCGGCTAATGACAGAATGTGGTGTAAATGCTCGCGGTCTGGAGCAAAAGGTGATCGGCCTTTACTTAGGCGGCGTAGCATGATGCACACGGAGTCAAACAACGGCACGGCAATAATCCATAACACCATAGTTGGTGTCAAAATTCTGTTTTCACCCTGCGAAGCGTAGATGGCTAGCCAACAGACGGTAAAACCAAATACAGTGCTGCCGGTATCGCCTAAAAAGATTTTGGCATTGGCACGGCCGAAAATACGAAGATTAAATAACAAGAAAGCAATGATTGAAGCAATCATGACTATACAAAAATCCAGTAATGCCCAATTCTGAAACAACCATGACACTGTTGCTATGGCTATTATCGATATTAAGGTCAGACCGCCCGCCAACCCATCTATACCATCTATCATATTAAAGGCGTTAATGCCGCCGACTACAGCGAACGCTGTAAATGCGGTTGCGTAGTTGCCCAGATTAACATTACCGAATCCAAAAATATCGCCCAGGTCATTTATTTTTATATCTGCAATTTCCGCCATTATAAGGCTTGCTGTAATTTGAGCTAGTAGTCTGATTTTTACGCCAAGGGTTTTGTAATCATCAATCAAACCTACTAAAACTAACAGCGTAGCGGCTGCAAAAAAAGCGATTTGGTTGGGAAGGTTAATGTGGTTTAGTGATAGCGTTACTAATATAGCCAGGTAAACCGCAAGTCCTCCAACAAGCGGGGTTGGTTCGCTGTGTTGTTTTCTATGACTGGGGCGATCCGTTAAACCGATCTTTAAGGCGAAAGGGTATAACGCCAAAATAAAAACAATAGTCGATATAAAGGAAATTAGAAAAAGATCTATATGCATAACTGGTTATTATTTCTGTTTATTAGTGTTTTTTGTACGCTGTGAAGTATTTGCAAACCAATAATGTATTTTAAGATAGCCGGATTCATCTTATATGGATTAAGCTTAATAGAGTATTGGGGAATGTCAATGTCCCTCAGCACCAATGAGTATCTATTGGTTCACCGGAAGCTAATGACTTAAATATGCATGCATTAATACCCATTAGTTTTAAGCTCTTGCTGTGAATGACATACTTGTTTTTGCTTTTCGCGCGTTTATAGTCTGTATCTACAGTCAAACCTTTCAAAGAAAAAGACGGCTATTCTCTTCGCATTTTACTTGATTAAACTTAATGGTTGATGAATAGTAGCAGGATTTATATCTGCCACGACTATAAATTGGCTTTATGTCAACAGAGCACACTAGCAAAGTTGGACGGGTGGTTTTTTGCAGCTTTAATCCGGTTTAAAACGTTGTCTTTTACTATGCCATAATTGGTAAGAATGCAAGTACATGTTTTCGTTTTTCTCACCCGATCTATGTATAGACTTACGAACAGGTAAGATAAGGTTGGGGCAAGGGTAACGCCTTAAACCGCATGAATATTAAATCCAATTTAGTAATTTTTAATATTATAATTTTATCTTGATTAATCTTAATGATCCACAACAATGACCAGAAAACTTTACTTCTGCCCTCGGTCCATAAACTCCAGCATAGAGGTAACTTTAGAATTTCCTAATCAATAGTCTTACCAATCATATCTCCCAACTTGACAACTTTGTCAGGTAAAAGCTCACTATCCCACTTCACCTTGCCTTTGCCAAATAAAATAATAATGGTAGACCCCATGTTAAAGCGCCCCATTTCTTCGCCTATTTGTAGTTTGGGTGGATTATCCCGATAGCGCCAGGTCTGTACTGATGCAATGCTGGGTGGCGTGACTACTCCGTGCCAGACGGTTTCAATGCTGGACACAAAAATGGCGCCGACTAGCACCAATGCCATAGGGCCGGAATCAGTATCAAAAATCACAGCAACGCGTTCGTTTCTGGCAAACAAGCCGGGAACAGAATTGGTAGTTGCAGTATTTACGCTGAATAATCGGCCGGGTATGTGCACCATTTCTCTTAACGTGCCAGTCAATGGCATGTGCAGGCGGTGATAATCTTTGGGTGCCAGGTAAATGGTAGTAAATATGCCGTTATTAAACGGTTCTGCACGTTCTGCGCTGCCACCTAATAAGTCGGTTGTGCTAAAACTTTTGCCTTTGGCTTGATAAATATTACCCTCAGTAATGTCTCCAGCCTGACTGACTGTTCCATCAGCAGGGCAGGCTATGGCATTTTTTACGGTAGTTAAAGGTCTGACACCGGGTTTGAGTTCACGGGTAAAAAAGTGATTAAAACTGTTGTAGGCATTAATATCCTGCTTAACAGCCTCATCCATATTGACTCCGTAATATCTGATGATTTGTTTGATGAACAGGTTCTTCCAGGCCTTATTTTCGCAGTGCGTCAGTTTGCTCATCATATTGGACAAGGCATGGTGGGGTAAAACGTATTGGGGCAGAGTTGTTAGAGCTTCTTTAATAGTCATGAATAATCTGTGAAATACAAGCCGGGTAGTAATAGCGTAAAATGCAACTGTCGTTAAATGCCGGGCAACGCTATCGCTAACCCGGCCTGCGCGGTTTCGTGGTAAAAATAGAAATCGCCTTAAGGTAAATTGACTAATTCCGGTACTTGCCATAGGTTGTTTCTATGTTCTGCGACAACGGTTGTATAGATACCGCCACGGACATTAAATTCAGCCCGGATACGCATGAAATTGGGCGCTATGGCTTTAACGATGTCGTTAAGAATTTCATTGGTAACCGCTTCATGGAATGCACCTTGATCACGGAATGCCCACATGTACAGTTTAAGTGATTTCAATTCCACGCAAAGTGCGGCGGGCACATATTCAATTTGGATGGTTGCGAAATCCGGTTGTCCAGTCTTTGGGCAAAGGCAGGTGAACTCGGGAATATCAATGCGTATCGTATAATCGCGGCCTGGTTGAGGGTTATTAAAAGTTTCCAGGTCTTTAGCAGGTAGTGTTGTCATTATACTCCGTTGTTTGTGCTGATTGTCAGGGGGTTTTATCAATTTTGAGGCGGCAATTAACAAGTTCTGCTAAATTAAAGCCGTATCAATATGGCCGAATTTAATGGCCAGGCGGGTTAATTCAACATCATTTTTGATGTTCAGTTTATCGTAGAGACGATAGCGATAAGTATTGACCGTCTTATCACTCAATAACAACATCTCGGCCATTTCCTGGATGGTTTTGCCTTGCAGAATTAAAGTCACTACTTCGGCTTCTCTCTGGGAAAGTTTCGTAAAGGGTGATTCATGACTGCCCGGCAAACCCTGGAAGGCAAGATTATTGGCGACTTCAGAACACAGATAGCGGCCCCCTGCCATTACCTTACGAATAGCATTAATCATCTCATTTACTGGCGAACCTTTAGAAATAAAACCTAAGACCCCAAGCTTGAATAATTGCTGAGGAATAGGTCCGTCATTATGTACAGACAAGGCTATGATTTTTACTTTGGGATTATGTTGCAAAATTCTACGACAGGCCTCCACACCACCTATTCCGGGCATATTGACATCCATCAGCACCACATCAGGCGACTGACAAGCCATTGCCTCAACTGCATCTTCACCTGATTTGGCCACTCCTACAACGTTAATATCTTCGGCATCATTCAGCAATGCTTCGATTCCGGTACGGACAAGTTCATGATCATCAACAAGTAGCACACTTACCATAAATTATTCTTCATATTGATTAGTCATAAAAAGCAATGTGTTAAATTCTGGTTATTATACAGTAATGCCATACAGCATTATGAATATATAGAGTCCGACGTTGGTAAAGCGACACAAAGTCCCCTCTCCCTTTGGGAGAGGGTTAGGGTGAGGGTATTACAAAGGTCGCTTTACCAACTTTGGCTCCTATACTAACTGTGTCAGTGATTATACCTGTGTCATGTTATTTTTCTTCTCATTCATTACTGGCTGTGCGCCACGTTTTGCAAAAAATGTTTGTTTTTCTGATGCTTATGACGATTCATCTGGCGTTTCATCAAGAAACTTTCGATAATTAAGGGAGATTTTAAGACCGGCAAAACGGCCTCTCATTCTAACCAGTTCTCCGGTTTTTTTATCAAAACTGATCTTTACCTCGCTTTGCGCACGATCTTCATAACCTTTTTCTATATGATGAGTTTCCAGCAGGAAATGGTATTTATACACTTCCAGATCACCTTCATCAATAATTTCCAAAGGCTCGCCCAATTGTGCCAGAACGGCTGATTTTTTCGGCAAATCTTCAGAAATCTTTCCTATAAACCTGCTATTGGCACGAAGCTGTCTTTTGTCCTTATCGATTTCAGCTCCTCCTATTGAGCGCAAGGAAACTTCTATAAACTCGGGCGGGGCAATTTGTAAAAATAACGATGAAAATGACCAGGCAATTACACGGCCTTCCTTATTGAAGTTCAAATCGGAATAAAACTTTATTTCCGGAACAATAACCTTGTTGTTGCCATCAATCTTACGGAACCAGTAACGCCAGCGTCTGCCTTGCTCTGTAGGGGTATCCTGACTGGCATACAGCTTGGATAAAGAAACAAAATCCTTGCTATATAGAATGGGCTCTTTAAACTGCAGGGTAAACTCATCGCCGGTAACAACAGCAAAATAACGATCAAATTCATCCATCTGCAGATAAGTCTGATAAGCCCGTATCCAGTAAATACACCCGGATAACGATCCTGTGAGTGCCAGCAGGCAAATAATGCGAAGACTCCGCTTAATTGTTTCTGCTTTCATGCCGTGTCCTGTTTGTCTTGAAAAAGTGCATGATACAGTATCAGATCTTTCGGGACACCCACGTCCCATTCCATTGTTCTTCAAGTTCGCAATGAAGAAGATTGTGTCGTTTGATACGGGTGCGGGTTTGCTCAAGCATATATTGATTTGAGTCGCCAGTTGCAATCTGTTTACGCCGAGTTCAAATTGTACCCTCATAACCTCTTCGGTGGTTAATATATATCCCAGTCGTGTTTTAAACTGACCTGAAGCCGTGGCTTTACAGAAAATCATTAAAAACAGCATCGGTATACTGGTAAATCATATTTACCGATGCCTTAGAGCTTTGAATGGCAACAGTAATAACTGCATAAAACCTAATTCATCTTGCCGGCGGAAGGGCCTTAAACCAATGGGCATAACTGTTTGCAACTGTCTGGGTTCAGCCATATAGGTTTTACAAAGTCTGTCCCAGCAGGAAATGGAAAAGCCATAATTACTGTCTGTTTCTTTCGGAAAGGTTGAGTGATGTATGCGGTGCATATCCGGCGTGATGATCAGCCAGCGTAACTTTTTATCAATAGCTGGCGGAATGTTGATGTTGCTGTGGTTAAACGTTGCAGCGCCGTTGAGGATAATCTCAAAAACGATAACCGCCCAAGGATTGCCGCCTATCAAATAAATGCACAGCGCTTTGTACAGCATCGAAATGATGATTTCCAGCGGGTGAAAGCGCACCGCCGTGGTGGCATCAAATTCCAGATCAGTATGATGTACCTGATGCAAATGCCAAAGCGTTAGCCATTTGTGCGAAACAATATGTTGGCAGTAAATAGCAAAATCAAGGAATAATAAAGTAACAATAATTGCCAGCCATTCAGGGACGGCCAGCCAGTTTAACAGCCCCCAGGAATTCTCGGCGGCGTTAACGGCGCTTAGATAAGCTACGCCGCCGATTGTTAAACGCATAATAATTATGTTGATGGCTGCGAGTCCAAGATTAACCGGCCAGCGTTGTTTGCGGTAAATTTTTTGTTTTCTTCTGGGACTAAAATATTCCCAGCAAATCATGATAAAAAAAATGCCCAGAGCTGCTGCCAAACGGATTATGGTTTCCATGATACCTTCTTGCGAGTATTAAGTTTGAATGTAAGGGATTTCAGCTGCCCGTGGGTGGATAAGTCCGCTTCTATGAACGATTTAATCTGAAGTTTGTGAATGAGCCTATTAGTATAAAGGTTATCACCTTATCAGTTAAAGGTGCGGCAGGAATCCGCGAGTTATCGATGCTTTCGCCATCAACGATAATAATCTCACTATTGTTCCTTAAAGGCTGTGATGCCGATAAACAGGATTGAATGGTTTTTTCTTCATTCAGGGTTGGGATAATAATCGAGAATTTCATTGCTTATAAAGGCTCAAACAAGGCGGTAAGATCTTCAGCAGTAAGTTTTAATGACTCCTTTTTTGCGTCATCTTTATAAATGCTTTCGGCCAGTGCGCGTTTTCTTTCCTGCATGGCAACAATCTTTTCTTCCACGGTATTTTCAGTGATAAGTTTGTAAATAAAAACCGGCTTGTCCTGACCGATACGATGTGCGCGATCTGCTGCCTGAGTTTCTGCGGCGGGATTCCACCACGGGTCGTAAATGATAACGGTATCGGCCTCAGTCAGATTTAAACCGACTCCGCCTGCTTTCAAGCTAATGAGAAAAACATTCACCTCACCGCTTTTAAACAGTTCGATGGCCTCGTCACGCTTGCGGGTTTGGCCAGTCAGCTTGCTGTAAGTTATTTTCCGTGCGTTCAATTCATCTTCAATCAATGCAATCATGCGGGTGAACTGCGAGAAGACCAGAATCCGCCGGCCTTCTTCCAGTTGTTCCGGCAATAGTTCCATCAGCAGGTCAAGTTTGGCGGATTCCCTTACTTTTTGCGCTTCCTTTAACGGCAGTGTACGCGGGTCGCAGCAGGTTTGACGCAATTTTAACAAGGCATCCAGGATGGTAATATGGCTGCGCGACAGGCCTTTTTCGGCAATCGCATCGCGGACTTTTTTCTCCATGGTCAGACGGATACTTTCATATAAAGCCGCCTGTTTTGCATAAAGAGGCACGGAACGAATAATCTCGGTTTTAGCCGGTAGTTCTTTGAGCACATCCTGTTTCGTGCGGCGTAGCATAAAAGGAGCAAGGCGCCGTGACAATCGCGATTTTTGCTCGCTATCGCCATACACTTCAATAGGCGTTCGGTAGCGTCTTTTAAAGCTTGCGCTGTCGCCCAGAAAACCGGGCATCAGGAAATCGAACTGCGCCCACAGTTCGCCCAGATGATTTTCCATCGGCGTACCTGTCAAACAAAGTCGGTGCTTGCATCTAATCTGGCGCACTAGCTGGGCGGCTTTGGAAAGCGGGTTTTTAATGGTTTGGGCTTCGTCAAGAATCAAATAATGATACTCATGCTCCAGCAGCGTTTCCTCATCTCTTGGCAGCAAGGGATAGGTGGTAAGAATCAAGTCGTAGTCTTTAATTTTATCGAACAGCTGTTTACGGTCCGTACCCTGCAGCGTCAGTACCTTTAAGTCAGGCGTGAAGCGCTCGGTTTCACGCCGCCAGTTACTCATCAAACTGGTGGGTGCTATGATTAGGCAGGGGGCGGTCATCAGGCCATTTTGTTTTTCCAGTAACAGATGGGCGAGAGTCTGGATGGTTTTACCCAACCCCATATCGTCAGCCAGAACTCCGGCAAATTTATATTCCCGCAGAAATTGCAGCCAGTTAAGCCCTTGTTGCTGGTAATGCCGCAGTTCCGCATGCAGGTTAGCAGGCAATGCAACATCCTGAATGCCGGTGAAATTTTTTAATTTTTGCCCAAGTTCTCTGAGTTCCTTGCCGCCCGTTAACGAAAACAGGCCGTAACTTTGTTCTTCGATATCGGCCAGACTGGCGGCATTAAATCGGGATAATTTAAGAGTGCCGTCTTTTTCCAGCGTAGTGCTGTTAAATAATTCAAACAAAATAGCTATAAACGGTTTTATTTTGTCGCTGGGCAAGGTCAGATAACTGTGATCACCGAGTGGAATACTTAGACTTTCGGGGAGATTTTCCGGATCGTAGTTTTCCAGCACAGGCATAATCAGCGGTAATAAAGGCAGCGCCCGGCCATCGACTTCTATATTAAAGCGCATCTCGAACCAGTCGTTCTGGTTTTCGCTGATTTCGGCATCCCAGTTCTGAGCGGTTTGAAAGTTAAGCTTGAAGCTGTCAGCTATTTCGATAATCCAGCCTTTCTGTTCCAATTCCGGAAGCGTATTTTGGATAAAGTCTCGCCAGCGAGAGACGCTATCAATGAGGGTTCCTGCTTCACTGAAAAGAATCAGTCCTTGCGGATTGTTTTTTTCGGTGGGGGCTACTGTAAAACCCAGATCCGCAAGATAATTTATCGCCTCGCTTTCAATTTCCAGGGCGCGTTTAATGCGCAACAGCCCCTGCCCGGATTTTATAATGCTATAGTCTTCCACTGGTACGGCGGAAAGCGTCCATTCGCCGTAATTGAAACATACAGACATGTAATGAATATAGCGCTGATCATCCAATTGCTGACCGTATAACAATAATCCGGGAGTTGGCGTCAGTTCGTCCAGATCGGTTAATTCAACTTTTTTCGGCGCGGGCAGGTGTAAGCCCGGGTGTTCAGCAGTCAATTTTAAACTGAATTCATCGGCATATTCAGCAGGAATGCGTGGGGCGGTCAAGATTTTTTTTAATTGACCTGCAGCAGGAACGGGTGCGTTGAACGCGCCTATTGTGCCCAAGGCAGTATCCAGATACTGGGGCGGATCGGTCAACAGCAGCACTGCCGCAGGTTCGATAGCAATCGTTAATTGGTAATCCCCATCATCCTGCTGGCGCCATTCAAAGCGTAAATCCCTGTTATTTCCTTTCGTTAACGGCGGCTTTTCACCGTCTTGCCAAAATAGCCGGCCTGTTTGCAGCAGCTTTGACAAGGCGAGGCAACCTATTGCACCGGCAATTATCGGCTCGCCTTGGTAAGTGTTAAGCGCAGTCATTAATTTCGTAATTTCCTCGTCCTGCGCTTGAACATAATTGAGATATGAATAACTATAACGAAGATTGCTTAAGGTTGTTTTCCTCCCCTTTCCCAGGCCGCCGGATTTTTTTTCCTTGGTGATTAGAAAGTCAACGGTAAGTTCATATTTTGTGTTTGCGGGTTTAAGAATATAAGCGATAAAGTCCCGGTATTTATCGTGTTGCTGGAGGTCTTGCTCATTTAGGCTATCCAGCCAGTCTAAACAATCTGATCCCGTGTCCGGTGACGATGAAAGTGTTTGATTGGAGTTTTGATACATCAGGCACGCGGCGGCAACATGCTTGCAGTTATAGCCAACCGGGCATGAACAATTACCCACGATCTTCGCAGCGCTATAGTCAGAACGCCAGGCTATACGAATATTCTGCTTGTATGGATTGCTGCCACTACCTTCGACTGAGGCATTAAGCTGTACAAAAAGAGCGCCTTCATTTTTAATCGCGAGATAAACCACCCTGCCATTTTCAAAATAGCTTCTTCCTCGTTCATAAGAAGTATCGCCGCATTCGTAGCGTATATCGGAACGGAGCAGTTTTTTGGATTTATTCATGATGACAAGGAATCAAATGCTGAAACAGGGCGGTTATTGTATAGCAACTGGAAATAAATGAGCCGATCATCACACAAGTAGTCAATGTATTAATTATGCTGTCTGATATTGAGCTCTTCCGAATGGTAACAGTTGATACTGTGTAAGATTATGCCATGACCCCAAAAAATTCGTTCGAATTACTCAAATGAACAGTCCTTAATCTGCTACACCAGATTAATAAAACAGGTTTGCACCACTTTTTGTATATTATTGGCGATAAGAAATATTTAGCATTAAATTTCAATAAGTTAAAAAACGATTGGTAAGCGTTGGCAGGATAAGAAAAAGGTTCATCAATAAATTATTTGATGCTATAAAGGGTTTTTTTATTTATAGTTTTGACACAAGCCCGTATCTCATGATAAAAATTACACCGTTGTTTAAAGATAATTCGACAACCAACTCACAAATTATTAATTGTTGAGTTGCTCCCTTGAGGAGAGGGGATAATAAAATATTTATAACTCATAGAGGATTTAAAAATGGCTGAAAAAATTGTTGAAGAAAAAGATAACACATGGGTAATCGTTGGCGTTTGTATCGCTGCAATTATTCTGTTGGTGGTTCTGTTGAAAAAAGACGAAACAAGGCATTTGGAAAGTGGTGCGGTTGCAGAACTTCAACAAGAAACATTCTCTAAAATTGAGAAAAGACATACTCAAAATACAAGCACTCCTGAACAAATATCAGGCAAGTAATATAAGTACCCCCCCCCGTATATGCATCCTGGCGGGGGGGGTGTTTTTACCCCTCCCTTTCTGATATTTTCCCTCATATCTTCTGATAATCCGGACCTCACACGTTGCATTGATTTGTTAATGTTAAATGTGGATTAGATTTTATAATCGTTTGCCGGCGCTGAGATATATCCGGGTTTTTGCATGAACCTCATAACCTCCAGTCACTTAACTTCGATTTATTAGTCAGGTGGAGCGCTGACGATCGATCTGCATTTTCAATAGTCCTCAGATCTTTTGCCAATAAATATGTTTAACTATAAACCGCTGTGCGACTAATACCATCAATCAAAATCGCTCTATCAATAGAATGCTGAATTCGTTTTGATACGCATGCACAGGTCCATTTACACCCGGCTAGTGGAGTCAGCAAAGGCATCTCTAACTTGCAGCAGTTTCGTAAAAGCAGATTTATTCAAGCGAGACGGCCAGGTTTTTCTGAAATCCCATGTACGCATCTGTTGCAGTTAATGTTGTGGATAATAATTGCTACAGTAGTCACCAGATGGACTTGAATCGGCTGCAATATTTGCGATTAAAACTATCACAAATAAGATCCTTTAGCGTTTCCTTAATCAATACTACCCGAACCCCAATGTCTATGTGATAATAACTGATTTAGTTAGCCGGCATTTTTTAACCTACAGGGCATTAATAATGGATGAGAACAAAAAGAAGGCGCTAGGCGCAGCACTGATGCAGATAGAGAAGCAGTTTGGCAAAGGCTCCGTGATGCGCATGGGCGATGTGGCTGCTTCTCGTGATATTGACGTGGTTTCTACAGGTTCACTGGGGCTGGATATTGCCCTGGGTTGTGGTGGTTTGCCGCGCGGACGTGTCGTTGAGATCTATGGTCCAGAATCATCAGGTAAAACTACGCTGACATTGCAAGTCATCGCCGAAGTGCAAAAACTCGGTGGCACTGCCGCATTTGTTGATGCCGAACATGCCCTGGATCCTGGCTATGCTGAAAAAATCGGCGTTAATGTCGATGAACTGCTGGTTTCCCAGCCGGACACCGGCGAACAGGCTTTGGAAATTACCGATATGCTGGTGCGTTCTGGTGCAGTCGATATAGTTGTCGTCGATTCAGTGGCGGCATTAACGCCCAAAGCCGAGATTGAAGGCGATATGGGCGATTCCCATATGGGATTGCAGGCGCGATTGATGTCTCAGGCTTTAAGAAAATTAACCGCTAATATCAAACGCTCCAATACGCTGGTTATTTTTATTAACCAGATCAGGATGAAAATCGGCGTCATGTTCGGTAACCCGGAAACCACAACCGGCGGTAACGCGCTCAAGTTTTATGCATCGGTGCGTCTGGATATCAGGCGTATTGGGTCTGTAAAAAAGGGCGAAGAAGTTATCGGTAATGAAACACGGGTAAAAGTGGTAAAAAATAAAGTCGCACCGCCTTTTAAACAGGCCGAGTTTGAGATTTTATACGGAGAAGGTATTTCCTTTCTGGGCGAACTGGTTGATCTTGGCGTTAGTTACGGATTCATTCAAAAAGCGGGCTCCTGGTATAGCTATGGCGATGAAAAAATCGGCCAGGGCAAAGACAATGTCAAAACCTTCCTGAAAGAGCATCCCGAAAAAGCCAGGGAAATCGAAGCAAAAATAAGGGCAGAGGCTTTTAGCAAGCCTGTTGCTGTTATTGAACAGCCAGTGAGTGATGAAGTGTAGAGGCGCGTAATTCCCGTTTTTAGGAAATGAATGGAAAGCAGGATGAGATGAACTGCGTCTCTACTGAAATCAGGGAAACTTGTCTTCGGTTATTGGCGCGTAGAGAGCATAGTCAAAAAGAATTACTGAATAAATTACTGATAAGAGGTTTTAACAAGGACGATATACTTGCAGTAATTGAAGAATTGGCCCTGCAAGGCTGGCAGAGCGATTTGAGATACGCAGAAAGCTATGCCCGGAACCGTATTCAGAAAGGCTTTGGGCCTATTTCTGTCATTTACGGACTGCGTCAAAATGGTGTAGTTGCAGCCAATCTTGAAGATATCGTACAGCAAACAGCGGGTAGCTGGATGGACCATCTGGAACAGGTTTATACCAGAAAATATAGCAACGATACGCTCATGGATCGTAATGAGTGGTCAAAACGCAGCCGTTTTTTATTGCACCGGGGTTTTTCAACTGCAATGGTTAATGCTTTATTTGAGCATTTAAATATTAAGTTTATATAAGTTTTAAAAACATTTATTTTATTATGAAAAAGATGACTAGCGCAGAATTACGCGCCGCCTTCCTGGAATTCTTTCGCCAGCGCGGGCATTCTGTAGAGCCTTCGAGTTCGCTGGTGCCGGTTAATGATCCCACGCTGTTATTCACTAATGCCGGGATGGTGCAGTTCAAGGATATGTTTTTAGGCAGAGAGCAGCGTGCTTTTAACAAGGCTGTAACCAGTCAGCGTTGTGTCAGGGCTGGCGGCAAGCATAATGATCTGGAAAACGTCGGCTATACCGCTAGACATCATACTTTTTTTGAAATGCTGGGTAATTTCAGCTTTGGCGACTATTTCAAAAAGGATGCAATTCATTTTGCCTGGGATTTTTTAACGAAGGAACTGGAGATTCCTGCACAGAAATTATGGATCACGGTATTTGAAGAAGATGCAGAAGCAGAAAGCATCTGGCTGCGTGATATCGGCATCTTGCCAAGCCGATTCTCAAAAATAGGCGCGAAGGATAATTTCTGGTCTATGGGCGATGTCGGACCATGCGGACCTTGCACTGAAATATTCTACGATCACGGCGACGATATTCCAGGTGGTCCTCCGGGTACACCGGATGAAGATGGCGACAGGTATATCGAAGTCTGGAATCTGGTATTCATGCAGTATGACCGCGCTGCTGACGGCACCTTGACGCCGTTGCCCAAACCGTCAGTCGATACCGGCATGGGACTGGAGCGGATAAGTGCCGTAATGCAAGGCGTACACAGCAATTATGAAATCGATTTATTTCAAACCCTGCTAAAAGCAGCCGCTAAGCTTGCAGGCACCACCGATTTAACCCATAGTTCATTACGCGTGATTGCCGATCATATCAGATCCTGCGCCTTTTTGGTTACTGACGGCGTGATGCCGTCCAATGAAGGCAGAGGCTATGTGTTGCGCCGGATTATTCGCCGCGCCATTCGGCATGGTTATCGTTTGGGCATCCGCGACGTTTTTTTCTATAAACTGGTAGCTCCACTGGCCCTGGAAATGGGCGAGGCATTTCCTGAACTTAAAGCGGCGCAAGCACACGTTGAACGAGTCTTGAAAAAAGAAGAAGAACGCTTTGCAGAAACGCTGGGGCAAGGTATGAAGATTCTGGAAGCCTGCGTCGCCAAAATGCAAGGCTCTGTCATCCCCGGTGAAACAGTATTCCAGCTTTATGATACCTACGGTTTTCCCGTCGATTTAACGGCTGATTTTGCGCGTGAAAACAATCTGACTGTCGATCATGCCGGCTTTGAAATGGCCATGTCGGCACAACGCAACAGGGCGCGCTCGGCCAGCAGTTTTAGTGCGGATTATAAACAGGATATAAAACTGGATAGCCAGACCGAGTTTACCGGCTACAAGCGCCTGGATGACAGGGTGCATGTTGTGGCGCTGTACAGCCAAGGTCAGCCTGTAGCCAGTTTGAAAGCAGGCGATGAAGGCATTGTGGTTTTGGATAAAACCCCTTTCTATGCCGAGTCCGGCGGTCAAATTGGTGATAGCGGCCAAATTGTAGCGGCGGATGCTGTATTTGCAGTTACCGATACTCAAAAGCAGGGTAGTAACCTGTTTTTACATAAAGGCAAGTTGCTTTCAGGTACCTTGACCAATGGTCAGTTATGCGATGCAAAAGTCAGTGCGGCAGACAGAAAAGCCACTGAACTGAATCATACCGCCACCCATTTATTACATGCCGCCTTAAGACAGGTTCTGGGCGATCATGTTAATCAAAAAGGCTCGCTGGTTAATGCGGAGCGTTTGCGTTTTGATTTTTCACATTTTGAGCCGGTTACTGCCGATCAAATCGATATCCTCGAGCGGCTGGTTAATGAGCAGATTCGTTTGAATAACCCTGTTTCTGCACAAATCATGGCCAAAGATGAGGCGGTAAAAGCCGGTGCAATGGCATTGTTTGGTGAAAAATATGGTGATGAAGTCAGGGTATTAAAGATCGGTGAATTTTCAACCGAGCTTTGCGGCGGTACGCACGTGGAGCGGGCAGGGGATATTGGCTGTTTTAAAATCATCAGTGAAACCGGTGTTGCTTCGGGTGTTAGACGCATTGAAGCTGTTACGGGCAGCGGCTGTATCGACTGGATAGCCAGCCGTGATAAGGCATTGGCCAAAATTGCCGGACTCTTGAAAAGCTCGCCCGAAAAAGCCGCTGAAAAAGTCGAACAACTGCTGGAAAAAACCCGATCACTGGAAAAACAGCTGGAGCGCCTGAACTCAAAACTGGCCAGTTCAGCAGGTGGTGAACTCAGCACTGAAGCCGTCGATGTCAATGGCATTAAAGTACTTGCGGTCAAGCTTGATGATGTCGATCCCAAATCCCTGCGTGATATGGTCGATCAGTTAAAAAATAAATTAGGCAGCTCTGCTATTGTACTGGCGGTAGTCGAGGGCGATAAGGTGAGTTTAATCGCAGGGGTATCCAAAGATGTTATAAGCCGGATAAAAGCGGGTGACCTGGTCAATTTTGTTGCTACTCAGGTCGGCGGCAAAGGCGGCGGCAGACCCGATATGGCAATGGCAGGAGGTAATGATCCGTCCGGATTGGCGGCGGCATTGGCTAAAGTTCCTGCATGGATACAAGCGCAACTGGGCGCATAAACAAAGGTTTTATTGAATGGCGTTATATGTCTATAAATTTGGCGGCACCTCGGTAGGTTCAGTAGAACGTATCAAGGCGGTCGCTGAAAAAGTTAAAAAAGCCCATGGTTCGGGTAATCAGATTATCGTCGTGGTGTCGGCGATGAGCGGCGAAACAAATCGGCTGGTGGCGCTGGCGAAGGAAATCCAGACGCAACCGACTGGCCGGGAAATGGATGTCTTGTTGTCCACTGGCGAGCAGGTTACTATTTCCCTGTTGTGCATGGCCTTGCATAATCTGGGTTGCAACGCCAGTTCCTATACCGGCGGGCAGGTAAAAATTCTTACCGACAGCAGTCATACCAAGGCGCGGATTCTGGAGATAGAAGATGCCAAAATACACGCCGATCTCAAAGCCGGCAAAGTGGTGGTGGTCGCCGGTTTCCAGGGCGTCGATGAACATGGCAATATAACCACACTGGGCCGCGGCGGATCGGATACCACCGCTGTTGCTTTAGCAGCTGCATTAAAAGCCGATGAGTGCCAAATTTATACCGATGTCGATGGTGTTTACACGACCGATCCCAGGGTAGAGCCAAAAGCTCGCAGACTTGAGCACATTACCTTTGAAGAAATGCTGGAAATGGCCAGTTTGGGTTCAAAAGTCCTGCAAATCAGATCGGTAGAATTTGCCGGCAAATACAATGTTGCGTTACGCGTATTATCATCATTTAAAGAAGGGTGTGGCACGCTCATTACCTATGAGGAATCACAAATGGAAAGTGCTTTAATTTCTGGCATTGCTTTTAACCGGGATGAGGCAAAATTAACTATCACCGGAGTGCCGGACTTACCCGGCGTTGCCTTTAAAATTCTTAGCCCTATTGCCGATGCCAATATCGAAGTGGATATGATAGTCCAGAATATTGCCGACGATAAAACCACTGATTTTACTTTTACCGTGCATCGCAATGACTATCAACGCGCAAAAACATCGCTGGAAAAAACCTGTGCTGAGTTGGGAGCCAGAAAAGTAACGGGTGATGACAGTATTGTAAAGGTTTCAATTGTCGGCGTAGGTATGCGTTCCCACGCCGGTATTGCCAGTACCATGTTTAAAGCACTGGCAGCTGAAGGTATTAACATCCGCATGATTGCAACCTCGGAAATAAAAATCTCTGTTGTTGTTGATGAAAAATATCTGGAACTTGCGGTAAGAGCATTGCATGCGGCGTTTAATTTGGATAAAGTCGTTGACTAAGGAATGAAGCATGATCAGCTTGTGCTCGCTATCGGGTTTATTCACAGATGAAAAAACTCTGTGGCAAAACCATAACCCGGGGAATGGGTTAAATGACTTCACATAACAGATGTGGTCTCATCCAAAAAAGCCCGGGTAGAAAATTGAAAATCTGTCGGGGCTTTTTTACATAGGGCGGGGCGTGGTATGCGGAATCTTTTTGCTTGAAGTGGCTGTGTTGGCTTTCGAGCCATACCAGTCGCTTGGATGTGTATTTTGGATTGTGATAACGTACGCTCAATGAAGCAATTATTGGCTACTTTTTCTCGGCAGTAGTGAGCTTGCGCTTGTTCTTGTCCATGGGATATCCACTTGTGTTTGTTCTCGGCCAACGGTAAGCGTCCTACGCTGCCATCTAAAATTTAACTGCAACTCCAGTTATCCTCTGAGTTTTTTAACGAGGAGGTATAGAGTCCGGCGTTGGTAAAGCGACACAAAGTCCCCTCTCCCTTTGGGAGAGGGTTAGGGTGAGGGTATTACAAAGGTCGCTTTACCAACTTTGGCTCCTATATAATGGCGCCATCAATTACCCAAAAACAACATGTTGGCAACGGTTTAAGATCAACTCAGGTTTTAAAATACCGGTCTGTTTCTTCCTTAACGACTTTGGACAGCAGCAACAAGCCTATCAGGTTTGGAATTGCCATCATGCCGTTCATCAGATCGGAAAAATTCCAGACGAATTCCAGATTCATCATCGCACCAACAATTACCGTGGCGATAAACGCGATGCGGTAGATGCGGATACTACGCGATCCAAACAGATATTCAATGGCTTTTTCGCCATAGTAATTCCATCCAATTAATGTGGAGTAGGCAAACAGCGCCGTTGCCAGGGCAACAATAAGTTCTCCCGGAACGCCCAGCGTTTCCTTGAAGCTGGCGCTGGTCAATTGACCTGCACTGATGCCTTGTGTCCAGGAGTTTGCGGTCAGTATGACGAGAGCAGTCATCGTGCAGACTACCAACGTATCGATAAAGGTCTGGGTCATACTGACCAGCGCCTGCTTGACAGGATCATGAGTACGCGCTGCGGCAGCGGCAATTGGCGCCGAGCCAAGTCCTGATTCGTTGGAGAATACCCCGCGTGCGATACCAAAACGCATGGCAGTTGCGATAGTCGCTCCGGCAAAGCCGCCGCTTGCAGCCGCCGGCGAGAAAGCATGCTGAAAAATCAGTCCAAAAGCATGGGGAATTTCAGAGACATTAAGCGTCAGCACGGTCAGTGCTGCGCCCACATAGCCGACGATCATAAACGGCACGAGAATAGAGGTGAATTTTCCAATCGAGCGGATGCCGCCCAGAATCACCAGCGCCGTTAACACCATCAAGACCAATCCGGTGACCCACGGGGCAATATGAAACGTGGCCTCGAAAATTTTGGCAGCGGAGTTTGCCTGCGTCATATTGCCGATGCCGAAGGTCGAAAGTGCGGTGAACAGTGCAAACAGCCAGCCCAGCCAGGGCAGTCCGGCGCCATTGGCAAGATAATACATCGGACCTCCACGCATGCCGTGCTGGCCTTTTTCTCGATACTTTACCGCTAATACTGCTTCGGAATACTTGGTCACCATGCCGACCAGCCCCGTCATCCACATCCAGAATACGGCCCCCGGCCCGCCAAGCGTAATTGCTGTGGCTACGCCGACGATATTGCCGATACCTACCGTAGCGGCAAGCGCCGTCATCAATGCGGCAAAATGGCTGATGTCACCTTCGCGGCTATGATCCTTGTGGAAAATCAGTCGAAGCGCCAGCGGCAGGGCGCGAAATTGCAAGCCTTTCAACAGGACAGTCAAATAAAGCCCCGTGCCAACTAACAATGTCAGCATGGGTGGTCCCCATATCCAACCGGAGAGTGTTGCAATAAGCGCCTCGATGGAATTCATGTTGTGCTATCTCTCTTATGGACAAAGACCCGGATTAATGTTTTCAGAGGCCTATTGTAGGGCATTGCCATACATGAAAGTGGTAAAAGTTTACTAACGGGGGAATTTTGGGGCATTAAATTAATGCCCATGAGTTCTTAAGGTAAAGGTTACCGGCCCGTTATTGACAAGTGAAACCTGCATATCTGCGCCAAACTGACCGAATTGAACATGCGGATAGGTTTTGATTGCAAGCTCCCGTAGATAGCAGAACAGTTGCTGACCTTTTTCCGGTGGTGCGGCAGAAGTAAAACTGGGACGATTGCCTTTCTGGGTATCAGCCGCTAAAGTAAATTGCGGAATCAGTAACAAACCGCCGTTAATATCCCTTAAACTCAGATTCATCCGGTCATTGTCATCGGCAAATATGCGATAGTTGAGGATGCGTTCCAGCAGGCGTTCCGCATCTTTTTGGGTATCTTCTTTTTCTACAGCAACCAGGGCCATAATGCCGGTATCGATCCTGCCTATGTCCTGGTTATTGACAGTGACTTTAGCGAAGGCTACACGTTGGATGATCGTGATCATAATAGTTTTTTAAAGCATTCCATTATAGGGGCTATGGGCAACAGAATTTATCAGTTGGAGTGTTCAGAAATCTCCTGACTCTATCAGTTCCAGGACTTCAGTAGGGCGATTGTAGATATAGAGCCAGGCGGTAACACTACTCCCGGTCTTTAGGAATACAGTTTGTTGCCGACGCATATATTCGTTTGGTTCAGGTAACTCCTGGCCGAATTCTTCGTACTGGTCGAGGAGTGGAAGTACAATATCTGTATTGTTATGTTTTAAGGCTCGATCAAATGCAAAGTAACGCGGCGGCTGATCATCATTTAGGTAATTATACTGGCAGACTCATGAAGTTATTGTTGATTTTATTGTTATGTTTGCCGCCGTGGGCAGGTGCAGAAGTATATCATTGGCGGGATGCAAAAGGCAGCGAGCATTTTTCTGATCAGTTTTATCCGCATGCAAAATTACTCGATATAAAGCCTGGCTACGGTTTTTACACAGTTAAAACAGTTTATGACGGCGATACCGTGATGTTGGAGGATGGCCGTAAAGTCAGGTTGCTGGGCATTAATGCGCCGGAGGTTCAACACCGGGATAAAATGGCTGATGCGGGTGGGGAAGAGGCCAGGCTTTGGTTGATCAATAAGCTCCAGCATGCCAAAGTTCGCATGGAGATCGATGTCGAGAAAGCCGATAAATACGGAAGAACGTTAGCCCATTTGTTTACCGGACAAAAAGAGCATATTAATTTGTCCCTGGTTAAAGCAGGCCTGGCTGCCGTCAGCATTTACCCGCCTAATCTGCTTTATGTCGATGAGTTGCTTGCTGCTGAAAAACAGGCAGAGAAAGCCAATCTCGGTATTTGGCGACGACCCGAATATGCTGCGATACCGATCAGCAGCCTTATTAATAAAGCTGGACATTCTGGCTGGATGCGCCTGGTGGGTAAGGTTGTTAACATTCGATATAGCAGAAAGTATATTTATCTGGAATTTACCGGCCAAGTCGATGCGCGTATTGAACGCAAATGGCTGTCTTTATTTCCTGACGTTAATGATTATCTGGATAAAACAGTGGAAATACGGGGATGGCTGAACAAAAGCAAGCAACATTTTTCTTTATTAATTCGTCATCCGAGTGCAATCAGGCAAAGAGAAAACATGTAAAAACTCAAATTCGATTTTACAGGCAATGCAAGGCTAAAGTCATCGAAGGTCTTTTTTCAGTGTAATTAATAGATATTTGAGCTTTTTTTACCTGGGTGTTGTGTATTTTTTGGGCTCAACATTTTGTGAGTGATTAAATCCGATGGTAAGCAGGATTATTTTTCCCTAAGATTTTTGAGTATTTCTTCTAAAGGAACAAGGTTCATAGTCATTCTGAATAAAACGTCATTATTCTGTAGCAAGCCGTAACAATGATAAGTTCGCAGCATAATATTGGTCTGGTTCAAGGTGTTATCACTGGATTCAGGAAGTTGCTTTACCAGGATATGCAGCTTGTCATTATTTTTAAGCTGGCTTAAATGCTGCCGGTCTATCGAAATTTCATGGGATGTGTAAACCATAGGGTTGAGTTTAAAGTCATGATTTTCCAATTGCGCCTTTTCCAGTAAGGCTCCTGATGTAAGACTGCAAGGAAATATTTCCGGATAGTTCGCAATATGAGACAACTCATCAAAATAATCGGATTGCTCGGCCAAAGAACCAGACAGAAAGTTTTTAACAGTACCGTTATTCATAAATTTCCTTTTGAGAAAATAATCTGTACCCGTAACAGTCGTACGGTCGGGAATCTCGTTTAGGTCAGGTAGATTGTTAAATTTCGTTTTTGGCAAAAATAGCGGAGTCTGTGTTTCTTTTTTATAACCCAGCAATACGGTTTTGCCATCAGACTTCATAGCAATGCGGTTGCCCAGAGTCAGATTGGGAATGGTTTTGATCAGTGTCTTTTTAATGTCCAGATAAACAGGTGTCCGGGGGCGGACAGCGTTAACAAAAGTAATCTGGTAATTACTGAAACGCAGATTATTTTCGGCAATGATCCGCATTTCATGATGGGCTTCTCTGTAGAGGCGCATTTGATATTCAATCAGCGTGTTTAGTTGATAGCCCAGAACGATAGGGCCTTTGAAAGGGTTATGAGTAATCTGCAACCATTTATGCTTATCATGAAATAAATTAAAGTCATCTGTGGCGTTACGGGCAACTTCAATATGAATTTGGTCAAAAATAAATGGTTGATCTTTCATTTTTCCTCTTCGATTTCGTTTTGGCAGCCGGTGCAAAAGGGTGAGGCGGGATCGGCGCTCAATCGCTCGCGCGTCATCAGTTCGCCGCACCGGCAACAAAGGCCGAACGTACCAGCCTGAATGCGGTCGAGCGCGGCTTGCAGACGTCTTTGGTTGCGCTGCGTGCGTTCTTTGAGTCCCTTGGTCATGGCCTGCTGTTGCTGCATGGCGTCCATTCTTGACAAACGGCCGACGCTGGTCTGGTCGAGCATGACCGTCCCGGTGTCGGCCGACTGAACGGCAGCGCATGTCTCGGCTAATTGCTGTTGCAAAAGCTGGCGAAACGCAGTGATTTCATCGGCTGACAACATGGATGCCTCCGGATCAATCATCTAAGCAACAGCAGCGGCTTTCTGGTATTCAGCAGCATCTTGGCGGTAAAGCTGCCCAGCAGCAGATCATGTATGCGGGTATGGCTGAACGCACCCATCACGGTCATATTTATATCATTTTTGTCCTGATATTCACAAAGCGCGTGGTCGGCTTTACCTTTCAGTTTTATTGGAAAGACCTCGATATCGCCTGCTGCAATGAGTTTGTTGGCCGCTTTCTCAAGCAGATTATCAGGCATACCATCATCCTTGCAGACGCATACCAAATGACAGCTAAGGCCTTTGTACAATGGACTGTTCGCCACCATATCAATGGCTTTTTCAGCCGCCGGACTGCCGTCATAGGCAATCATGATACGCTGCGGCGTTTTAAATGCTTCGTTTACAACCAGAATAGGTTTATGTAATGAGCGGATGATGGACTCAAGTTTTGCGCCAATTTTATCGGGCTGGTTTTCGTGTATTTTTCCGCGCACACCGATGATGAGAACGCGGATGTCATTCTCAAGCTCTATCAGCGACTCAACCAGACTACCATGCCGCTGATTAGTGATAGGATCAGCGATGCCTGCATCTATAACACGCGCTTTGGCGGCTTGTAACAGTAATTTGCCTTGCTGCAACCGCAACTTGCTGCGCTGTTGCTCAACGCTGGTTATTTCTTCCAGTAGATGATCCCGGCTGTCCACGCCGATGTTGCCGGACAAGTCCGATAGTGCGGCTGTCTCATGATGAGGATCGATCGTATGCAACAGTTTTATCGGTGCATTAACGCGTTGCGCTATCCAGGCCGCATAGTCGCAAACCGCTTCACTGAGTACCGAACCATCAATGCACGCCAGCACCCAATTTGTATTATTGTTCATTAATGACCTCCCATGATTTTTTCAATTTCTTCCGGCTTATCGTGAACGCCAAAACGATCGACAATCGTCGAACTGGCCTCGTTCAAGCCGATTAGTTCTACCTCGGCACCCTCGCGCCGGAACTTTATCACGACTTTATCCAGTGCGGTCACCGAGGATATATCCCAGAAATGCGCGCGATGCAGGTCTATCACCACCTTTTCAATGGCTTCTTTAAAGTCAAAGGCAGCGGTAAATTTGTCTGCCGAATTGAAGAAGACTTGGCCAATAACATGATAGGTCCGGGTGTTCGATTCCTCGTCCAGGTGAGATTCTACATACATAAAATGGCCGATTTTATTGGCGAAGAACAGTGATGCCAGCAATACGCCGACAAAGACGCCATAGGCCAGATTGTGTGTCCAGACGACGACAACGACCGTTGTCACCATGACGACATTTGTTGATAGGGGATGTTCTTTTAATTTGACGATAGAATTCCAGCTGAAGGTTCCTATTGAGACCATGATCATGACCGCCACCAATGCGGCCATCGGGATTTTAGACAGCCACTCGCCCAGGAAGACCACCATAACAAGCAGAAAAACACCCGCACATAGCGTAGATAAACGTCCACGTCCGCCCGATTTGATATTGATAATCGACTGGCCGATCATCGCGCAGCCTGCCATGCCGCCCAGCAAACCAGCGCCGATATTGGCAAGGCCTTGACCTTTGCACTCCCGGTTCTTGTCGCTGGCCGTATCGGTTAAATCATCGACAATGGTTGCCGTCATCAGCGATTCCAGCAGACCGACCACAGCAAGCGCCGCAGAATAAGGGAAAATGATTTGCAGGGTTTCGACGGTCAGCGGCACTTCAGGCCACAAAAATACCGGCAAGGTATCGGGTAATTGACCCATATCGCCCACGGTGCGGATATCCAGATTCAGATAGACGGCAATCCCGGTCAATGCGACAATACAAACCAGCGGCGAGGGCAGGGATTTGCCGATCAAGGGCAGGTACGGGAATAAGTAGATAATTGCCAGCCCGCCTGCCGTCATCGCATAGACATGCCAGGTGACGTGAGTCAGTTCCGGCAATTGCGCCATAAAGATCAATATCGCCAGCGCATTGACAAAACCGGTGACCACCGAGCGCGACACAAAGCTCATCAAACCGCCGAGTTCCAGGTAACCGGAAATGATTTGCAAAAAACCGGTCAACACTGTTGCCGCTAATAAATATTGCAGCCCGTGATCCTTGACCAGGGTCACCATCAACAAAGCCATGGCCCCGGTCGCCGCAGAAATCATGCCCGGTCTGCCGCCGGCAAACGCAGTTATCACTGCTATACAGAATGAAGCATACAGCCCGACTTTGGGATCAACTCCGGCAATGATGGAAAAAGCAATGGCTTCGGGGATCAGTGCCAGAGCGACGACCAGACCGGCCAGCATATCGCCACGTATATTGCCGAGCCAGTCCTGTTTTCTGGAAAAAAAGAGCATGGCATTCCTATGGGTATAAAAACGCGGACAGGGTCAATGCCGCATGGAATTTTAGCGTAGTAAACAAGCAAACCCCTGCCAGGTTTGTCAGGGGAGGGGGCTTGAATCGGATGATTTTAAGGTGGATTAATCATCGAGCGTGGAATCATCCGGTATCGAATCAGTATTGATGCTGGTTTTGATTCGCTCAAGCTGCGTGGTAAGAAGTTCCTGTTCCTCGGGCGTCAGGGCGCAAAGCACCTTCGCCTCTACCGCATCGGCAATGTCCCAGAGCTCCTGCATGACGGCGTGCGCCTTGGGCATGAGTTCGAGACGATATGCACGCCGGTCTTCACTGTCCTTATTACGCCGGATCAGTCCCGCATATTCCAGCAAGTCGATCTGCCTTGCCAGCGTAATCGGCCGGATTTCAAGGATTTTGGCCAGATCAATTTGACGACAGTTTTCATTGTCGGACAGATGTACCAGGGTTCGCCATTGGGCATGAGTCAAGCCGATGATGTTTTCCGCTTCCTTGTTAAAGCGCTGGCGAATGATGTGACTGATTTCGTAACTTAGAAAACCGAATTTAGAATGCATGGGTAAGGTATATAGTAAGCAAAGGATATTATATCAGAATTGTTGTATGTGCACTTTTTTTGCGTTATATTATCATCATTGGGATTATTAACGAACCAGGGAATAGACAATGCAAAACATCAACGCATCTTCTTCAAAAATAGCCTCAATGAATAAATTACTCGAATATCCTTTCGATATTGGGACGCTCATGCGCAAGCGCCGCGCGTTGCGAACCGAACTTAGCGGGCGGCCAACTGCAATCGATGTACGCATCGCCTTGTTAGGCGGTTCAACCACAAACGAACTTAAGGATTTTCTCGAGCTGTTTCTCCTCGATAACGGGATAAGACCCGTGTTTTATGAGTCGCAGTACAACAAGTATGAGGAGGACGTACTGGTCGATGATGGGTTGTTGCGCAGCTTTGCACCCCAGATTGCCGTTGTGCATACGACCTGGGTTAACGCTCGCTTGCCTGATCCACTGGCACCGGAAGTAGAGGTTGACGCCCGGCTTTCTGCCGAACTGGCGCGCTTCGAGGCGATCTGGACCAAACTGATAGACGATTTAGGCTGCACTGTCATACAAAATAACTTCGATATTCCCCTGGAACGGAGCATGGGTGGTCTGGACGCTTCGCGCCGTGATGGTCGAGCCAGTTTTCTTTGTCATCTCAATCTTGAGTTCGCTCGAGCTTCGCAGAGACTGCCGCGGCTTATTATCAATGACATCGCTCATCAAAGCGCTGTCGTCGGCCTCGATCGTTGGCATGAGAAGCGGCATTGGTTCAGCTATAAACTGGCCGTGAGCCCAACCGGTACGGTGACGCTCGCACATAGTATTGCTGCTATTGTACGCGCTGTATACGGCAAGACCCGCAAGTGTCTGGTCCTCGACCTGGATAACACGCTGTGGGGCGGGGTGATTGGTGATGATGGGGTGAACGGCCTGCGCCTGGGAAACGAGACGCCTGAGGCTGAAGCATTTACTGCCATTCAGCTTTATTGTCTCGAGCTGAAGCGGCGCGGCGTATTGCTTGCGGTGTGCTCGAAAAACGATCCGAAAATTGCGCAGGAAGGCTTCTCACATCCCGACAGTATTCTTAGCCTTGAAGATTTTTCTGCCTTCAAGGCAGGCTGGGGTCAGAAAGACGAAGCTATCATAGAGATTTCGCACGAACTCAATATAGGGCTTGACAGTCTTGTGTTTCTTGATGACAATCCCGCCGAACGTGAGCTTGTGGCGACGCGCTTGCCGATGGTTGCAGTCCCGAATATCGGTAGTGATCCTTCGAACTTTGTCGAGATACTTGACCGGCAGCTTTACTTTGAGCCGCTCGATATTTCCGCCGAAGATCTCAAGCGGGCATCGTACTATGCGTCGAATACACAACGCAACCTGGTCCAGGCGAGCTACGGAAACTATGGAGAGTTCCTCGATTCACTCGAGATGAAAGCCGAGATCCGTCCGTTTGCACCGGTCTACATGGACCGGATCGCTCAGCTGACCAACAAGACCAATCAATTTAATCTTACCACCCGGCGCTACACACTCGGCGAGTTAGAGGCAATGCGGTGTGACCCACGCTATCTCACTTTGTACGGCAGGCTGGCAGACAAATTCGGCGATAACGGACTCGTGAGCGTCGTCGTCGGCCGGATTGAGCCGGACGAGCTACACATAGATCTTTGGCTCATGAGTTGCCGGGTTCTCAAGCGGGAGCTCGAAATTGCCATGCTCGATAAGCTCGTGAAACAGGCAAGGGAACGCGGTATAAAATGGATTCAGGGCGCCTATTTACCGACGCCCAAGAATGGACTTGTGGCTGACCACTACGAGAAACTTGGCTTCGAGTTGCTTAACAGTAATGAACAAGGCAGCGAGTGGAAGCTCGATGTCCTTGCATACACACCGAAGAACACACACATCAGCGAGGATAACAATGAATGAAATACTTGATCGGTTACAACCGATCTTTCGTGAGGTGCTGGAAAACGATGACCTGGTCATCACTGAGATGTCGAGCGCCAAGAACATCGAAAACTGGGATTCTCTGGCGCACATAAACCTTGTGTCGGTTATCGAGCAGGAATTTAAAATTCGTTTTGCGCTTGGAGAGCTTGAAACTCTCAACAACGTTGGCGATATGATCGAGCTTATGAAGAAAAAAATGAAGCGATGAACAGCTACTCTTGGAGCGATCTCCATGTCGGAATGTCGCACGCTTTCGCGGCAGTTGTCACAGCACCCATGATGTGTCACTTTCTCGAAGATTCCGGAGACGACAATCCACTCCATGTCGACGCAGCATTTGCGCGGGAGCAAGGCTTCGACGATGTGGTGGTCTACGGTCTATTGTCGGCAAACTACTACTCAACGCTGGTTGGGGTATATCTTCCCGGGCGCCATGCCGTGCTTCAAGGGATTCAGGTTGATTTTGTCCGCCCCATCTATGTTGACATGCCGCTGAAGGTCCGGGGAGAGATTGTGCATCTGAGCGATGCAGTTCGTCGAGTCGAGATCGCGGCTCGTATCGAGTCGGATAGTGGCGAGGTCCTGTCAAAAGCCAAATTGAAGGTTGGTGTCCGTGACTGATATCGTTCTTGTGACCGGCGCCTCTTCGGAGGTTGGACGTGCTTTGCTTGTGCGATTGGCCAATACTGACGCGGTGATCTATGCACACTACGGGTCGAGTGGAGACAAGCTGCGTTCACATCTGGCTACTCTGTCCGGCCTGGCTCATTTCGTACCAGTACAGGCAGATTTGGCTTTGGACGAAGATGTTGAGGCTCTGATCGAAATTTTGCGGCAGGGACACGGGTGTCCGAACAAGATCGTCCATTTGGCGGCTATGCCATTAGTGCTAGAACGATTTTCCAAATTGGACTGGGACGCTGTGCAATCAGACATTGATGTCTCTGTTCGTTCCATTACAAAGATATTGAAGGCATTCCTTCCCGAGCTCGTCAGGTCGGGCCAACCCGGGCGCGTGATATTCATGCTGTCAAGCGTCACGGTTGGTGAGCCGCCCAAGGGATTTTCGGCCTATACACTGGTCAAGTTCGCATTGCTTGGGCTGATGCGCTCCCTTGCTGCCGAGTTTGCGGACAAGCGTATCGGAATCAACGCCGTTTCACCTTACACAATGGAAACACCATTTTTAACCAATGTACCCCATAAGTTTGTCGAGATCGCCGCGAGCCAAAATCCTGCTGGCCGAAACGCCACGGTAAGCGATGTTATCCCGGCGATCGAGTTCCTCTTGTCCGAGCAAGCAAGCTTCATCACGGGTGTCAATTTGCCGGTCACGGCTGGAGCTTCGTTCTGATGGTATTCAATTCATTCCAGTTCTTTCTGATATTTTTACCCGCAGTCGTGATCATGAACCGGGTGCTGTGTACGCGTGGGCGGATCACTGCCAGGAAATGGTTCTTTCTCATTTCGTCGCTTGTTTTCTATTCGGTCTCCAGTGTGGAGACGCTGCCGATCCTGCTTGGCTCGCTCTTCATGAATTGGTATATAGCAGGCCGCATTCAAAGCTCAGATATTGGCCCTTTGCGCCAGCGCTGGCTTAAGCTCGGCATCACGCTCAATGTCGTCCTGCTCGTAGTCTTCAAATACAGTCATTTTCTCGCCGACAACATCGGCGGGCTGTTGGGTTGGCATCCCAGTCTACCTGCTTTTGTTCTGCCGCTCGGGATTAGTTTTTTTACCATTCAGCAGATCATGTACCTTGTCGACTGCGCTGAGGAAATGATAGCTCCTGCCCCGCTGCTCGAGCATGCGACTTTTATCTCTTTTTTCCCCTATATCACGGCTGGGCCGATCGTCCGGGGAGGAAGCATCCTGCCGCAACTCGATTCTATCGAACAATCAAGTGAAAAGCAGCTTGCGACCGGCCTCATGATCTTTATCATCGGTCTCTTCAAAAAAGTAGCGCTGGCTGATCAGTCGTTTGGACGTTTTGCCGATGAGGGCTTTTCTGCTGCGGCATCACTTGGTTTAGCGGAGGGCTGGCTTACCGGTGCGTCCTACACGTTTCAGTTGTACTTCGACTTCAGCGGCTACTCGGACATGGCGCTCGGGATAGGCCTGATGCTGGGCCTTAGCTTGCCAGAAAACTTTAATAGTCCATACAAGGCGTTGTCCATTATCGATTTTTGGAAACGCTGGCACATCACGTTGTCGAACTTCATTACGACCTATCTCTACACACCGATGGCCCGGTCCGTGCGACCGCTTACCTTCGGCAAAGCGATGCTGGTGACTATCCTGGCGATGGCGATTGCCGGAATTTGGCATGGCGCTGCCTGGACATTCCTGATCTTCGGCCTTCTGCATGGTTTGGCTATCGTAATAAATCACTATTGGCGTAAAACCAAAGTGAAGCTGCCGTGGCCGATCGCCTGGAGTCTCACGTTCATCGTCGTGATAGTGGGTTTTGTCATGTTTCGAGCGGACGGCTGGCCGCAAGCATACGCTGTTCTCTCAAGTATGCTGGGGACGCATGGAATTGATTACCATGGAGTATTCGAACAAGGCGGGCTCCGCTATCTCATTTTGCTGGCCGGTGCGGCTGTCGCGTTCGGCGCGCCAAACTCCAATGAGCTTGCGCGTAATTTCAATCCATCCTGGCGTTGGTGCGTTTTTTCCTGCGCTTCGCTCCTGCTTAGCATGCTGATGCTGAGTACAGGCGGAACTTCGGGTGCCATCTATCGTGGTTTCTAGCGTGAACAACACGATAACGGCAACACTCATGCATTCCAGGTTTTAATTATGTCTTCTTCCCGATTTATTCGTTACATCATTGGTGCCGCCCTTCTAGGCGTTGTGGCGGCCTGGTCAGTCAACTACATAATTGATCCATTTGGTGTTTTTGGTACGAGATTTTTCCCTGAATACGGGTTTCCGCAAGAGAGGTACATGAAAATTGAATACCTGAAAAAACACCCGGATTACAATACCTTTTTGATTGGCGGCTCAAGACCCGGGGTTATAAAAACAGAAGTTGTAGACAGATATTTTCCGGGCGCAAAAACTTATAATTTGTCCTTACTGGACGGTATACCATCGGAATTCGAGAAGTATACTGAATGGCTGGTAAAAAACATGCCAGATTTGTCTCATGTGATCTTAGAACTTGACTGGCCCGTTGGTTATGAACATGACCCGAAAAACGCACAGTTGAATGAATTACATCCTGATATCTCAGGCCGCTCCAGGAATGATTTTCTACTTGATTTTTTGGCTAAAATTAATTTTCGAGCGTTAGGCGAGGCCATTAGCAACAACACTGGCGGGTTAAATCAAATGGAATATGATTTTACTAAAGGTTACTGGAGCCGTCCCTTGCGCGACAAACAAATCGATACGAATTGTGACGTATATAAAGCCAGCGAAGAATTGTTTAGCGATGGCAAAAAGGCCCGAAAAAAGCTGGACACCGCCCTGCTCAGCGAGACCCTGGCTGCAATAGCACGTATTAAAAGCTTGCTTGACAAGAAAAAAGTCAAGCTTACTTTATTTCTTTCGCCCTTTAATAAGCATCAGCTTGATGCTATAGAACTTAGTGATTATGAACAGTTTGTAACTCAACTCGTGAAGATCACTGATTTTTATAATTTCATGTATTACAACAAGATAACGATGAATGACTGCAACTATTATGAAGCGTCGCACTTCCGGCCTTATATCGGGGATTTGGTTGTGCGCTCATTAGCAGAACATCCGAATAGGGATAGCGATCTACACCGTTACTTTTCCAGGGAAACTTTAGTTCCCGAGCTGGAATTTATTAAAGCCAATTTCTTTTCTGAACGATCCTCCGGATAGTAAAAATCCTGTTTACCGCGCAGATATTACAAATTGTTATTTCACGATTAAACGTTAAAGAGGTATGGTTCATAATGAGATGTGCTTGGATGCAAATCTGAACAGCGGTATAAGTAGATAGGCCGGGCATGATGCTGGGTCCGAGCCCGTATGCGTCAAGGGATTTTTCACGAGTTTTTTCTCCTTGGATAATTGAATCCAGCCAGTGTAATGTGGCCTGAGTTATAATGCGATATTCATATCCATTATTGAGGAACCGCATTATGCAGAAAGCTGAATTCGACAAGTTCGCCGATGAATATTACGACCTGCATCAGAAAAACATCCGGCATTCCGGCGAATCTCCTGAGTTCTTTGCCGAATACAAGATCAGGGATATTTACGAACTGCTCATCAACCAGGCACTGAATCCACGGCGAATACTGGATTTTGGCGCGGGCATTGGTACCTCAGTGCCCCATTTCCGGAGATTTTTTCCAGAGGCCTCTTTGACCTGCCTGGATGTTTCAGAGAAAAGTCTGGAAGTAGGCCGCTCCCGTTTTCCAGACCTTGCCGATTTCCAGTCTTTCGACGGGATGCATATTCCAATCCCTGACAATGCTTTCGACCTGATTTTCGCCGCTTGTGTCTTTCATCATATTCCAAGTTCCGAGCACTTTGGACTCTTGCGAGAGTGGCTCCGGATCTTGAAGCCTGGCGGAACGGCAGTTATTTTCGAACATAATCCAATGAACCCCCTTACCGTTCATGCGGTGAACACCTGCCCTTTCGATGAAAACGCCGAATTGATCCGGGGACCGTCGCTCCGGAAAGAAATGCAAAAAGCAGGATTTCAAAATGTTGGCTTGCGCTACAGGCTGTTTCTGCCAGGGGCGCTCCGGGCGCTGCGGCCCTTAGAACGGTGGTTGTACGGGTGCCCCTTGGGCGCTCAATATTTCGTTCATGCAACCAAACAGCAGGCGGGTTAATATGACTCTTGTGCGATTTTTGCTCGTCGGCGTCGCGAACACATTGTTCGGATTAAGTATTATTTATTTTGCCATGTATTTTCTGCAGCTGGAAATTGTGCAGGCAAACGCGTTCGGCTATTCAGTTGGCATTTTGCTTGGTTTCGCTTTAAACAAGACCTGGACTTTCGGCAGTAGCGACCACGTCGTCTCCAGTTTCCTCCGTTATTTACTGGTACTCGCCGTGGCCTATGTGGCAAACCTCGCTACTGTGCTGTATACGAACTCCCATTTCAACTTAAATCCTTATATAGCCCAGGCGCTGGGCATCATTCCCTACACAATTATCGGCTTTCTGGGCAGCCGTTACTTTGCTTTCCGTACACAGAGAGGCGCAGAGGCGACAAAGATTCAAGCGAGCGAGGTATCTGCATATAAGAAGAAATGTCTGATTGCGCGGATGATTGATGTAAGTATTGTTGTGCCTTGTTATAACGAGGAAGCGGTGCTGTTGGAAACGACCCGCCAATTAGCAGATGTGTTGCAGCAACTTAGTATAGAAGGTAAAATTACGCCTGATAGCCGCGTGTACTATGTTGACGATGGAAGCCGTGACCGGACCTGGGAACTGATAGAGTCACTGGCTGAAGCCAACAAATTTGTCCATGGAATAAAGCTGTCGCGCAACCGAGGCCACCAAAACGCTTTATTGGCTGGCCTGTTAACGGCGGAAGGAGAGGTGATTATAAGCGTGGACGCCGATCTGCAAGATGATTTGTCCGCCATCAGGAAGATGATCGAATTCTATGCGACCGGCTACGATATTGTGTACGGCGTTCGAGATTCCCGCAAGACCGATACGTTCTTTAAGAGCTTTACCGCCAAAGCCTATTACCGTTTGTTAAGCGCTATGGGGGTGGAAATTATCTATAACCATGCTGACTACCGGTTGATGAGCCGGCAAGTCATAGAGGCTTTAAAAGAATTCGATGAAGTTAATTTATTCCTTCGCGGGATTATTCCTCAATTAGGGTTTTCGTACGCTCTTGTATATTATGATCGTGCCGAGCGTTATGCGGGTGAATCAAACTACCCGCTGATAAAAATGCTCTCCTTAGCATGGCAAGGCATCACATCATTTTCAAACTTGCCTTTGCGCCTTATTACAGGTTTGGGATTGCTAGTGTCGCTGATGAGTTTCCTGGTTACGGTTTGGGCAATCGCGGTGCGTCTGTTTACTCAAGATACGATACCCGGTTGGGCCTCCACTGTTTTACCTATCTATTTTCTCGGAGGCATACAGCTACTGTGTCTTGGAATTATGGGTGAATATATAGCGAAAATTTATACCGAAACCAAACGTCGGCCCCGTTATATCATCGAGAAAATGATTTAACTGTATAGCGAAATCGGAATTGTTTTAAAGAGATGGGAGATAATGACAGACAATGGATAGGCCTTATCCGCGCAGCGTTTAAATCCGAAGAAATTTCAAGATTCCATATAACATACTGCATTCCAACCGTGAGTTTCGAATGCACCGTGAAATAACATTGGAACTTAACGAAGTTACGGAAAGCTCTACACAGATGTATGGGTTCGTTGGCTGGGCAATGCTTTTTTGCCCACCAGATTAACGGTGGAACGGTGGGGGTCAACACTATCATTTCGGAAACACCAGTGGTTGAAATAAACCAGTAGAAATGGTTTATTTCAACCACTGGTGTTTCTCCCTTCGACTTCAAATAATTCTTGTTTTGCCATTAGGCTTGATTTTGTACATATTATTTAATTAATTAATAATGGCATTGAAATTGCTTAATAACCCTTTCTAGGGAGGTATTTGCAAAATTTCCAGTCATTGCCATTCGATATGGCATTAAGTCTTGTGTGAAGCCGAAAGGTCAGAACGAACGGTAGTGTTGCGTATTGAATTCATTTACTTTTTCCTTTTGCGATGAGCCCTGATGAGATCTTCGGCTACGTTCAGGAGAATTTTGTCGAACCGCATATATGCTTTTGAAAAAAAGACCTGTACTTTTTGTTAGGCTCTTTGATAAAACATTGGACCAGTCAATTTAGTTGCGCCACCTGTGGCATTTATCCTTCACAAATTTTGGGCATATATGATGAATACCCCGCTAAAATTACTCTCCTGCCGTGAGATCAACAGCAGCTATAGGGGGTTGGTGATACTGATTGTCATTACATTGGGAATTTTAAACTTCTATTTCGGTGAGCAGATTAAGCAATGAATAGTTTGAATCATTTATCCTAGAAAGCGCAGTTTAGCCACAGATGAACACGGATTTACACGAATAAACAACTAGTTACATCAATTCTTTGTGACACCATTTGGGTGAAGTGCCAGCCTCGCGCAACATAATGTTTTATCAGTGTTTTTCT
>JAGXGJ010000105.1 GCA_024636875.1 Methylococcaceae bacterium
AGCATCATTTGAGCTGGCTAGCCGTTCTATAATATTCAGTAGTTTCTTGACAATAGCCTGCCCACCGCTACTTTCTATTTGAGCGATTTCTTGGTCAATGGCGTTTATTTCAGCCTGTAAGTCTTGGATGTTCAAGGAGCGAAAGAATCTATTTTTTTTGAGCTGCTGTCAAGGCATTTTGGTGGCATTTGTATTTGCCATGGATTTTAAAGTAGATACCCCTTGACCTTAACAATGCGGGAAACCATGAGTCTGGAACGCCGTAAATTGCTGATTGCTTATGGCGCCAAACTGGTCCTGACTGAAGGCGCCAAAGGCATGAGCGGGGCCATCGCTAAAGCCGAAGAAATTGCTGCATCCGATCCTGATCGTTATGTATTGCTGCAGCAATTTAAAAATCCTGCCAACCCTGCTATCCATGAGCAGACCACCGGGCCTGAAATCTGGAATGATACCGATGGTGCGATCGATATTCTGGTATCAGGTGTTGGCACCGGAGGGACGATTACCGGCGTTTCCCGTTATATCAAACAGAGACAAGGCAAGGCTATTGTTGCAATTGCCGTAGAGCCCACTGCGAGTCCGGTACTCACCCAGTATCGCGCAGGCGAACCGCTGACACCTGGACCTCATAAGATTCAAGGCATAGGCGCGGGTTTTGTCCCGGAGGTGCTCGATCTCGCTTTGGTTGATGAAATCGAGCAGGTCAGTAATGAAGAAGCCATCGAATACGCGCGCCGTCTTGCCAAAGAAGAAGGCATACTGTCCGGCATTTCCTGCGGCGCAGCCGTCGCTGTGGCGGTACGTGTTGCCTGGCGGGCTGAAAATGAAGGTCTTACCATCGTCGTTGTATTGCCTGATTCCGGTGAGCGTTATTTAAGTTCAGCTCTGTTCGAAGGTCTTTTCGATGCCAAGGGTCTTGCGGCATGAACGATAAGACCTATCTAAACGGCAGGTATGATTTGGGGTATCGATGCGCTCGTTGCGCAATTGCGTGATCTGCGTGTGCAAGCACTGGAAATTCGAAGCCGGCGCGATAAACCACCGAAACTGCCATCAAGAAAAGAGCTGCAGTTAATTTTGGACGGCCTGGGTGCTGTATTGTTTCCAAATCGTCTGGGGCAGCCCGATCTGAATGACGAAGGTATTGATTACTTTGTGGGTCATACCCTTGAAAACTTGCTGCGCAAGCTTTACAAGCAAATCAGCCGTGAACTGCATTTTATAGAGTCCGACGTTGGTAAAGCGACACAAAGTCCCCTCTCCCTTTGGGAGAGGGTTAGGGTGAGGGTATTACAAAGGTCGCTTTACCAACTTTGGCTCCTATACTTCCGGGCATCAAGGCATCGATAGCGCAGCGCATGAGCAAGCCATCAGCATTGCCCGCCAGTTCGCCGCACAGTTGCCCACGGTGGTCAGAAAGTTACTGGACAGCGATATTCAGGCGGCATTCGAAGGCGACCCTGCAGCAACCAGCCCTGACGAAGTACTGGTTTGTTATCCGGGCATTAACGCCATCATGCATCAACGGCTTGCGCATATTCTTTATCAGCTGGGCGCGCCGCTGGTTGCCCGCGTTATCTCCGAGATTGCTCACTCCGCCACGGGAATTGATATTCACCCCAGCGCGCAAATCGGCGAAAGCTTCTTTATCGACCACGGCAGCGGCGTGGTCATAGGCGAAACATCAGTCATCGGGCGGCATGTCCGCCTGTATCAAGCCGTTACCCTGGGCGCCAAACGTTTCCAAAAAGATGATAACGGTATTCTTATCAAAGGCAATGTTCGACATCCTATCGTTGAAGATGATGTCGTCATTTATGCGGGCGCTACGATTCTGGGCCGCATCACCATTGGCCACGGCTCGACCATCGGCGGCAACGTCTGGCTTACCCACAGCGTCCCCCCTGACAGCAATATCACTCAGGCGCATGTACGCAGCGAATTGTTCCATGGCGGCGCCGGAATATGAAGATTTCTGATTCCCGAAGCCTTTGCCCGGGAGTTCACTGATCGGAAGCTCCAGCCTCCAAATACCGGAAGATGGAGCTTCCATAATATTTATGTTCCCAATCTGGAGATTGGAAACAAACTAACCAAACACACCTACAACAACAATAGGAATATATAGGAGCCAAAGTTGGTAAAGCGACCTTTGTAATACCCTCACCCTAACCCTCTCCCAAAGGGAGAGGGGACTTTGTGTCGCTTTACCAACGTCGGACTCTATAGTCATGTCAGAAGATATCCATGAAGGCCAAGAACATACCGCATTAGGCGATGTCGCCGCGCGCACCCCTGGCGAATGCCACCAAAACCGTCCCCATGCTGTCCACCTTCACCCCCCGGTAGCTGGTTCATCTACTGCCCTGGACACCCCTTGAGGCAGGTATTTATCGAGTCAACAAGGTCAAGAATGAATCTGATCTCCATGTTGACTGTTCCAGTCTCGATGAGAAAGAGCTGCCGCAAACGTTTGTCGATTATGAAAAATGGGGTCGTGAGTACCGCTTGAATGCCGTTAATACCGTACTCGACGTGCATACGCGTATCGCCGATTTATATAGCAGCCCGCATAACCAAATCCATGAGCAGCTGCGTTTGACTATCGAAACCATTAAAGAACGCCAGGAAAGCGAACTGATTAACAATGCAGAATATGGCCTGCTCAATAACGTAGCGAAAGCGCAGGTAGTACACCCTGTTAAAGGCGGCACTGGGGCGCCCACGCCCGATGATCTGGATGAATTAATTTCCCGGGTCTGGAAAGAACCCGCTTTTTTCCTGGCTCATCCACAGACCATTGCCGCGTTCGGACGTGAAGCCACCTACCGTGGCGTGCCACCCGTTATTGCCACGCTGTTCGGTTCGCAGTTTTTGACCTGGCGCGGACTGCCCTTGATCCCCTCTGACAAGGTCAGAATTGTCAATGGTAAAAGCAAAATATTGCTATTGCGCACCGGCGAAAACCGTCAAGGCGTGGCCGGTCTTTACCAGCCCAATCTGACCGGCGAATTGAGCCGGGGCCTTTCAGTCCGGTTCATGGGCATCAATCATAAAGCGATTGCCTCTTACTTGATCTCGCTGTATTGCTCATTAGCCGTGTTGACTGACGATGCGCTCGGGTGCTCGAGAATGTCGAAGTGGGCAAGTACCATGAATACAAGTGAATTTGATCAATACAATCCATCGCAACACGATTTTACAGAAAATTCAGGTATCGCTTCACTGCCCGATATAGATCATCTGACTAAACTGGCCAATGAACTATTTACAGCCTTGCCCTGTGATGGTTCGAGACTGGGCATTGCCGCTGCGGTTGTACCGGGCGGATTGTCTTCGCCTTTGGCCGGCCTTGATAAAGCCGGGGTGACAGCGAGTGCACCGCAAGCTTCCGGTGTGCCGGGAGAAGCGGAGTTGCGGCAGTTGTTCGCGCCGCGCCAGCCATCTTTTGAAAGCGTCCCTGACAGTATTGATACGGGGCCGGTTTTTGCCAATACGACTTCAGCTGGAACGCCCGATTTCACATCGCCTTTGGCGGGTCTGGACCAGGCCGTGCTGGCGGGCATTTTACCGCACGACTTTGGACTGCCTGGCGAAACTGAATTGCAACAGTTGCTGGTTTCGCGGACGCCTTCCGGAAGCCACATGCCAAGAGGTTTTGACGTCGATTCATTTCCTGACAGTCCCGCTTCGGTGACGACACAGGAAGCGACAGCTGAAGCGCTGGCGGCTAGCGACAAATCAGAGGAAGCGACTATTTCGCCGCAGGTCCTTGAGGCGGAATTGCAAAAACTTTTCGCTGCCGATACAGCGGCTACGGGGAGGATTCCGAAAAGTGCGGCGGGCGGTTCGATTCCCGGCATTCCCGCTTCGCCGCCAGCGCCCGGTTTGACGGGCTCACTGAGTAACGTGGAGGCTTCATTGCCGGTAGTTCCTTCGTCTCAGGCCTATGGTCTTCCGGGCGAAGCGGAGCTCAAAAAGTTACAGGCTGTGCAGCCGACTTCCGGAAGCATCATTCCCGCAAGAGTTGATGCCAGTTCAATTCCTGCCATTCCGTCTTCGGTGGCGAGACAGGAATTGGCGGTTGAGGCGCTGGCTGATGCTGACAAATCAGCGGAAGCGGATATTTCGCCGCAGGTTTTTGAAGCAGAATTGCAAAAACTTTTCGCGGCAAATACAGCGGCTACCGGGAAAATTCCGAACAGTGCGGCGAGCAGTTCAATTCCAGGCTTCCCGTCTTCGACGGCAACGCCGGGGTTGACTGGCTCCCTGGCTGACCTGGATGCTTCATTGATTGCAGGTCTATCACCCGAGGTCTATGGTCTGCCGGGCGAAGCTGAGTTGCTAAAGTTTTCGCTCCGTTTTCTGCGCCTACCGGGAATATTCCAACAGGCGTCGGCTCGGGTTCGTCATTTTATTTTTTTGATGAATTGAAAAACAGTGGATTTAATAAGCAAGCGCTAGCTCTTAGTTCTGCGCATCCGCCTTTTGATGTTCAGATTGTGCGTCGTGATTTTCCGATTCTGAAAGAGCGTGTCAACGGTTATCCGCTAGCCTGGTTTGATAACGCGGCGACAACCCAAAAGCCCCAGGTGGTGATTGACCGGGTTTCGTACTTCTATGAGCACGAGAATTCCAACGTTCATCGCGCGGCGCATGAACTGGCGGCTCGGGCAACCGATGCTTATGAAAAAGCGCGTGATACAGTTGCGCATTTTCTAAATGCGCCTTCTGCGCAAGATATTGTTTTTGTCCGTGGCACAACCGAGGGCATCAATCTGGTTGCGCAAAGCTGGGGACGGCAAAATCTTGTTGCGGGTGATAAGATCGTTATCACATGGCTGGAACACCATGCCAATATTGTGCCGTGGCAACAACTGACCGAAGTGACGGGAGCGAAGTTACGCGTTGTGCCGGTTGATGACAGCGGTCAGGTGTTGCTCGGTGAATTTCAGAAATTGCTGAATTTACGCACCAGACTGGTATCGTTCACACATGTATCCAACGCGCTTGGTACGGTTACGCCAGCGCAGGAAATAATCGCCATGGCCCATGGTGTTGGCGCTCGTGTTTTGCTGGATGCCGCTCAATCCGTTTCGCACTTGCACGTAGATGTACAAGAGCTTGATTGTGATTGGTGTGTATTTTCCGGGCACAAGATATTCGGACCTACCGGTATCGGCGCAGTGTATGGTAAGGCAGAGGTGCTAGAGTCCATGCCTCCGTGGCAAGGCGGCGGTAATATGATTGAAGATGTAACATTTGAAAAAACTGTCTATCAACATCCTTTTACACGCTTTGAAGCCGGTACCGGCAATATTGCGGATGCCGTAGGATTGGGTGCGGCGCTTGAATACCTGACAAAAATCGGCATCCATAATGTGGCGCATTATGAGCATGAATTGCTGGTTTACGCGATGGAGACGCTCAAGAGCATACCCGGATTGCGTTTAATTGGCACTGCTGCGGAAAAAACCAGTGTGTTATCGTTTGTGCTGGCAGGACATAGCAATGAGGATGTTGGCGTCGCTTTAAATAAGGTGGGTATTGCGGTGCGCACCGGTCATCATTGCGCACAGCCCATCTTGCGCCGTTTTGGTCTGGAAAGCACGGTACGCCCTTCACTGGCGTTCTACAACACCTATGAAGAAATTGACCGGCTGGTCAGTACTGTTAAACGGATTCAGGGAAGTAAAATAATTTAATCCTTTTACCTGTGTGACCCTTCTGTTATTGCTGACGGTTCCCGCGCTTTTGCGTGGAAACCGGTGCTAAAACAACACTGTTGGGCAACGGCTTTATCGTTGCCCAACATTATAATGTCCGGCGATGGGACGATGGTGGACACATAGGAAAACATTTGCCAAGCTGAATCCTGGAAATACCGGGCATAAATGCATGCCCGGCCGACTATTCTCGTTTTTCCGCAAACAGTCAGACACCGGTAAAATCACTCTTGTTCTTCATACTGGACAAATTTTACAACCCTGTTTTTTTAAAGCCTTTTCCCATACTAATAAGTAGCTGTTGGAAATATTTTATGGAATTCTTACATCAATGCTATGGTGAAGAAAGTTGCTCCTGCACCGATTATGTAGTGAATAAACAGATGAATTCAGTGATAATGATCGATACGGTTGAATGGCATTTCAATAGCTATCAGCCGACGCCAATATGAGGTCCAAAGTAATTATTATCGGCGGTGGTCTTTCAGGCGTTTTGGCGGCCATGCAGCTCGCACAATTTCCGGGTGGGCCCGAAGCACTGATGATTGAAAAAAATCCGGAGTTACTGGGTCGTGGCGTTGCCTACCAGTATGATTTTACCCATCAACCATTAAATGTCGTCGCAGGGGGAATGAGTCTGTTTCCAGACAGACCGATGGATTTTGTTGAGTGGCTTGAATCCAATCATTTTAAGTATAACCATCTCATTGAAAAAGTTTCGCCACAGGAATTCATCCCAAGGAAAATTTTCGGCGATTACGTTCTTGAAAACCTGGAAAGAGTTCAACAGGAGGCTGCTGGCAGGTTACAGATTCGAATTGATGAAGCCATTTCTATTCTGGATTTTGGTAACCGAAAAACGGTTGTTCTTGCTTCAGGCAATGCATTGCATGCCGATCATGTCATACTTGCCCTTGGAAATTTTCCGCCAGCCGATCTTTTTCTCCATGACAACCCGGTGCAAAATGACCTTCGTTATTATGCCAGTCCATGGACTGACAAGGTTTATAGCCATATTGCCGGTGATGAAAATATTCTGCTTGTTGGCTCGGGGCTTACTGCCGTAGATATTATACTTGGACTGATTCTGAGAAAGTTCAAGGGAAAAGTCGCCATGCTTTCCAGGCGAGGACGTTTTCCTTTGCAGCATGATTTGTCACATCCGGCTTTCCAACTCCTGGAACCGGAAACTAGGCACCCGCGAAAAATGCTGCTTTGGATTCGTGATCTGATGAAGAAAAACCCGGATGCCCCATGGGCTTCAGTGATTGATGTCCTGCGCCCTTTCACGAAAAAGATATGGCTGAAATGGACAACCGATGAGAAAAAATATTTTCTCCGGAGGATTAGGCCCTACTGGGAAATTGCAAGACACCGGATCCCGGCAAAATCGGCATCGTTGCTCAATGAAATGATGAATGCAGGCCAGCTGGAGTTGAAGAAAGGTTATATCGTCGAGGCAATAGCAACTGACACTGGAATCGAAATCGTCTATCGCTCCGAACGCGACGATATTCGTCAGGTTTTTCATAAAGTGATTAATTGCACCGGCCCGGAATCAAATTACCGTAAGGTTCGTTTCCCCATCATCAGTGATCTGGTCGGGAGAGGAAAAGTAAAAACAGATGAACTTGGACTTGGCATAAAATGCACTCCCGAAGGCAGGATCATCAATGAGCAGGACAAAATAGAAGAAGGTATAGGAGACAAAGTTGGTAAAGCGACCTTTGTAATACCCTCACCCTAACCCTCTCCCAAAGGGAGAGGGGACTTTGTGTCGCTTTACCAACGTCGGATTCTATATCTGGTGTATTGGCCCCATACGGAAAGCCGTGTTATGGGAAACCACGGCGCTGCGCGAATTACGAGATCAGGCATCGGAGCTGGCTTCATTGATTGTGGAAAAACAGTGAGATATGATGTCATCATAGGAATTATTCGGCTAACCCGTCTTGACACGTTCAATACATTTATTGTCATTCTAAATTCGTGCCCCTTTATTTATTAAGGGCCTGGTTAAATCTATGCATACATTATTACCTGAACTCGGCAAGACGCCACTGCACGAAGACCAACATCGTTCTTTCCAGCAATTTATTTCTTCTTTGTCGCCGGAGCAATTAGCCTGGGCCGGGGGATATTTGACCGGATTGGTTTCGAAAGACTCATCGCTTAGCTCAGCTGTAACAGCCGCTTCAGATGGCGGGGGTAGCGCCGATATTACTATCCTCGTCGGTTCGCAAACCGGCAACAGTGAAGCGCTGGCCGAGCAGACACGCCGGTTGGCCGCCAGCCGCGGACTAAAAACGGTCATCAAAAAGATGGGGGATTATAAACTCCCGCAATTGAAGGCCGAGAAAAACCTTTTGGTCATCGTCAGTACTTATGGCGAGGGCGAGCCACCCGACAATGCCAGGGAACTATATGAATATTTATTCAGCAAACGTGCACCTACACTAAAGCAGGTAAATATCGCCGTTCTTGGCCTGGGCGACGCCAGCTACGAATTTTTTTGCAAAACCGGCGTTGATATTGATCGCCGCCTGGAGGAACTGGGGGCAACGCGGATTCATCCCCGGGTCGACTGTGATATTGACTATGAGTCTGCCGCTGAAGCCTGGATGGATGCGGTGTTAACTGAACTGGCTACCCGTGTTGAGACAAAACCTCAATCGACGGGCTTATCATTGCCGTCTTTCCCGTCTGCAACTTCCTCCGCGTATTCGCGCAAGAATCCCTTCCCTGCAGTACTACTGGAAAATATCGTATTGAATGGACGCGGTTCGATCAAGGAAACGCATCATATCGAATTGTCGCTGGAGGGGTCCGGTTTGAGCTACGAGCCGGGTGATGCCCTCGGTATTTACCCGAGCAATGCCCCGGATGTCGTCGATGCTCTGCTGCAGGCCCTTCATTTTAACGGTGAGGAACAGGTCACTGTTGATGGCAAGGACACCACTGTCCATGACGTGTTATTTCGGCATTATGAGGTTACTACCCTTACCCGGCCCATGATGCATAAATATGCCTTGCTGGCAAAAAACAAAAATCTGGAACAGTTGCTGGACGATAAGCACAAGAAGGAACTGAATGACTATCTGTATGGCCGCGAAATCGTAGATCTTATAACGGATTTCCCAGCGACAAATTTATCGCCGCAGGCATTTGCCGACTGTCTTCGCAAATTGCCGCCACGTCTTTATTCGATTGCATCCAGTCTGAAACAGCATCCTGACGAAGTGCATCTGACCGTGGCTGCCGTTCGTTATCAATCCTATGGCAGAGGCCGTAAAGGCGTTTGCTCGACGTTTCTGGCCGATCGCATCGGCGAAGACACGGCCATTCCCGTTTATATTGATCGCAACACTAATTTCAAGCTTCCGGCAGACCCTTCCACGCCGATCATCATGATCGGTCCGGGTACCGGTATCGCCCCATTCCGCGCTTTTGTCGAGGAGCGTGAAGCCGTAGGCGCTTCGGGTAAAAACTGGTTGTTTTTTGGCGATCAACATTTCACAACCGACTTCCTGTATCAAACCGAATGGCTGCGCTACCTGAAAAGCGGGGTGTTGACGCGCATGAATGTCGCTTTCTCCCGCGATCAGCAGCAGAAAGTCTATGTTCAGCATCTGATGGCTGAACATAGCAGTGAATTGTACGCGTGGCTGCAGGAAGGCGCCCATGTTTACGTCTGTGGCGATGAAAAACGGATGGCGCACGACGTGCATGAGGCTTTGTTGAAGCTGATAGCATCGATAAGCGGTCAAGACAATGCAAAAGACTATGTGGCTGCGCTGCAAAAGGAAAAACGCTATCAACGGGATGTCTATTAAATGAGGATTAAATGATGATTGATGTAACTCCGGAAGAATTAGCGAAGCGGGTTGACGTTGAACGTATCAAGGATGCGGGCAATTATCTGCGTGGCACTCTGGTCAAGAGTCTTAATGATCCGCTGACCGGCGCTCTGGCCGAGGACGACGCCCAATTATCCAAATATCATGGTATTTACCAGCAGGATGACCGCGATTTGCGGGACGAACGCCGGCGGCAAAAACTGGAGCCTCACTACCAATTCATGGTTCGCATTCGTGTACCCGGCGGTATATGCTCGCCATCGCAGTGGCTGGAAGTAGACCGCATCGCCAACACCTGGTGCAATAATACTATCCGGCTGACCACGCGGCAGGCCTACCAGCTTCATGGCGTCATCAAGCGCAATCTAAAAAAGACGATCGCGGAAATTAATGGTGCATTGCTGGATACAATAGCCGCCTGCGGCGACGTGAACCGCAATGTCATGTGCAATCCCAATCCTTACCAATCGCGCCTGCATGAAGAAGCCTACGAATATACGCGCCGCATCAGTGAACATCTGACACCAAAGACCACCGCCTATCATGAAATCTGGCTGGACGAGGAACTCTTGTCCTCAAGCAGGCAGGATGAAGAGCCGATCTACGGTAAACACTACTTGCCGCGCAAATTCAAAATAGCGGTAGCCATTCCGCCCAGTAATGACGTCGATCTGTTTGCCAACGATCTCGGCTTTATTGCCATCGCCGAAGAAGATCGTCTGGCCGGGTTTAACGTTACCGTTGGTGGCGGCTTGAGCATGACGCACGGTGAAGAGAACACCTATCCTCGCCTGGCCGATGTGCTTGGCTACTGTCCCAAGAACAAGACGCTTCAGGTTGCCGAGGAAATCGTCAAGATTCAGCGTGATTTCGGTGATCGAACCAATCGCAAACACGCGCGCTTTAAATACACGATCGAGGACCGGGGCATCGACTGGCTCAGGTTTGAGCTCAACAAGCGACTGGGGTGGAACCTCGAAGCACCCCGACCATTTACTTTTGAGCATTCCGGAGACCGCTACGGATGGGTTGAAGGCACTAATGACACCTGGAATCACACACTATTTATCCAAAACGGGCGCATCCATGACACCGAAGAGTATCCGATGATGACCGGACTTCGTGAAATTGCCAAAGTACATGATGGCGACTTCCGGCTCACTGCCAATCAAAATTTGATCATTGGCAGGATTAGCACTAAAAAGAAACCGGTGATTGATGCCCTGCTTAAAAAATACCAATTGACAGATGCCTTGCAGCAGACCGAATTACGGTTGAACGCCATGGCCTGCGTGGCTTTTCCCACCTGCGGCCTAGCCATGGCCGAAAGCGAACGCTACCTGCCATCGCTGCTCGATAAACTTGATGTTGTCATCAAAGAGGCAGGGCTTGAAAATGATCCGATTCTGATCCGCATGACCGGTTGCCCGAACGGGTGTGCACGTTCACCGCTTGGGGAAATAGGCCTTATCGGCAAAGCACCGGGCAAGTACAATCTGTATCTGGGTGCAGGATTTTATGGTCAGCGTCTGAATAAACTGTACCGGGAGAATATCAGCGAACAACAAATCCTGGCAGAATTAACCCCAATCCTTCACCGGTATGCCCGTGAACGGAATTCTGACGAGCGCTTTGGCGATTTTGTCATCAGGACCGGTTATGTCAAGGAAGTGCTGGCCGGCAAAGATTTTCACTCATGACGGTTCATTCGGGTGCGACCTCAATTTTATGACAGCCTAAAGAAACAGATGGACATTATGCCTATATTTTGAGATAGAAGCTTAAACGTATTTAATCCTTAAACCTTAAGAACAGACATGGCCGCAAAAATTATAAGAAAAGAAGGGAAAAAGTTAATAATAGACATCTTTCCTAAATAATCAGTATAGGACAAACCTTGATAGGGTTAAAATAGCGGCCTTACCTCTGAAAACACGGATAGCCATGACCCCTTATGCCCAACTGCCCACAGATAACCCTGAAAAATTCATACGGA
>JAGXGJ010000014.1 GCA_024636875.1 Methylococcaceae bacterium
GCTCTTACAGATAATTTCTCAAAGCCAACCGTAACCATTTTTTAGGCTGGATTTAAAAAAATATCAGGGAAACCTGAGGGGTCGTTGTGCCTTATGTTTGAACTGTTCACTACTTTTACCCCAAAATGAAGGGCGCCCTTATTTTGAAGAAATCAATGGGGGGCAGACTCGATAGATTTATCAAAACAGTATGCCCACTGTGATTGATAGTCTATATGAAACCCTGCGTATTGTGACTTACGATGCGGTTTTTCAAAATTATCTCGATGACATCCTTTTGATAAGGAAATGATGTTGTCTACTGTGCAGGCAAAGGTTGCGGCGTTACGGGGATGGTGCTCGTCTCACGCCGATGCTGATTTAAAAAATCATCAATGACTGACCAGATGCCGCCGATGTTCTCCATTAATATACCGTGCCGCTCGGCTTTTATAGGGTGCAGGTGTTTGTGCGTTGCGCCCAGTTTTTCATAAACAGTTTCCGCACTTTGGGGGGAGACCACCGGATCCCGGTCTGCATAGAGTAACAACGAAGGCGTTTCTATGTCGGGCAACAGCGCCTCCATGTGCTGGATGAGCCGGCGCAGTTCGTACAGCGCCCGCACCGGTGTGTTGCGGTAGTTGATGTCTGGATGTTCGGGGGTATTTTCGATGAAGGGTTTGACGCCTTCAAGCGATGAAACCCAATGCACCAAAGCGTTGGTGTTATGCAGTAAAGGCACCAGCATGAAGGCGGGATTGACGAATTTTATTGGCACCGACACCGCGGCCAGGCCGATAATTTCAATATGATTTTCCGCCGCCAGTTTAAGCGCCAGTGCTCCGCCGGTTGAAAAGCCGATCACAAACAGTTTGGGGCAATGGACTTTAAGAATATTGAAGCCTCTTTTTACGCTTGCAAACCATTGCTCATAAGTCACATCGCGCAACGCATAAGGCGAGGTGCCGTGGCCCTTAAGCCTTATGCCCAGCACGGTATAGCCCTGGCTGGCCAGGTAGTGGCCGTAATCCCTCAATTCGGCGGGGCTGGCCAGCAAGCCGTGTATTAATAAAATACCGAAGCCGTTGGCTTGTTTCGGTTGGATAAAAAAGGGCGCGGGGTCGGCTATGGCCGATTCCTGTTGTTTAATGTTGCCGTTAAGCGGGCTGCTGTAGCTTTGCTGCTCAAAAGCCAAGCTCAACAGTTCGTCCTCGAAATGCCAGGCGGCCAATTGATAGATGTTAATGGTGTGGTATTCAAGATTTGCTGCTAATAAAGTGTCGTGCAGCACGGATAATGGCGCGGCTTCATTGTTATAGACGGCGATGGGATTTTCCAGGCGGATGCTGTCGAAATCATGGTCTTCACAGAGTTTGGGTAAAAAGCGATAGCACTCGTCCTGCTCTGTAATCAGTTCCGCCTCCTTGGCGAAGCAAATAAACTGATCGAAACGGGTGCTGACGCCATTGATCAGATCACCGTAATCGTCCGGGTTCAAAAGGCTGCAGTGCAAATGAATATCGGTGTTCTTTTGCAGCTTTTTAATGGCGATGTATAGCACTGTGTAAAACTGGCTTTTTGCGATATGCCGCCGTTTGGCGCCGATAAAAGTCATGATCAGGGTAGAGGCCAGATGGCTCAGGTTTACCGTGACATTCGCGTAGATTTTCTCCATGTATTGATTGCGCGAGCATTCGGCATTTTTGATGAAATAATGTCCCAACAGCCGTTCCTTCCAATTTCTGGGTCGGGTATTCAGCTTGAACACATCATCCAGGTCCTGTATACCCGGTGCGACTTTATCCATAACCCAGTGGGTGCGCCAATCCCAGACGCAGCAGGGATTGACCGGGCTGCCCATGCGGATATCCATGTCCGTATTCCTGAGCATGATGTTGCCTTCGATCAACAATTCCTCCGATTGACGCAGGCTCATGCCGTTCGAGAAAAGCTCAACACTTTTGAACAGCAGGTTTTCCGAAGAACGAATCGGGTAAAAGGTAATGTTGGCCGGTACGATCAACGTCGGTTTCAGCGCTGTCGCCATCAGTTCATCGAGACTGTCGAAATGCAGCTGCTCTTTCCAGTGTTGTAGACGGTCGAATTGGTTTTCTTTAAAAGCATGGCGAATCGCCGCTTTCAAGGCTTCCACGCCCTGACCCAAAACCGCGGGACCGGTGTGAAGTTTACGGCGGTTGCCGGTGATGCGCGAATAGACGCTGTATTCGCCTTTCTTGTCGATGACGCTGCGGTCCTTGACCATGCCGCCTTCCGGAAAAATGATGACTTTGCGTCCGCGCAATATCTGCCCGGCAAGCATCGTGAACAGGCGCGGATGGTCGTGCGGAAAGACACCGGCCCGTTTAAGATAGTTAGACAGGACATTATCTTCTTTGAAGAACTCACCGGAAGCGATCGAGCAACTGTAGGCTCCGGTTTTCTCGAAAATAAGAAATTGCGGAATAAAGGTTTCAAAGCGGGAGAAATGATTAAACAGAAAAATATCACCCTGCAGTACTTGCGTGTCGGCATACAGTTCGAGATTTACGCCAAGCATGTTTTTGACGGCGCTGAACAGTTTTACCGAGCGGTTATACAGCCCGGTATCGATATCGGGCCAGTCTTCCGGATAAGTCGTTTGTTTCATGGCAGCCTTTTATTTTTATGGGTCAAAATCGGCAGCAAAGAAGCGTAATCTTTTATTACTCTAGTGAGCTTTACTACCTATATTTTAGTCGAAAGTCCAGCGGCTACCTTACCTTTGGTTTCACAATTTAACTGAGGTTAAATCGGGTGTTAACGTTAGAAGGAATGCTTGACTCGCAAGTTACGAGATAATTGTTGCCAGTCGAAATCGCATTCAATTACAATTGTAGCATGGCACTATTCCGCAACCTGACATTTCAGCGCATACTGAATTTGATCTTTTTATGCACTGCGCTGCTTTCACAGACACAGATACTTTATGCCTGTGAGCTGATGGACGGCAAACCGAAACCGGTTTGCTGTTGCGAAGAGCCCATGTCGGGTGGTTGCCCGATGAGTGAATCATGCGCCATGCATGCAAATTCCGATGAAGGCCGCTGTTGTGACGTGAGTCAGGTCTCATTGACGGATGATGTAGCCATGACGCACAGTTCCTCAACAGTTGATTTACTGACCTTGTTGCTGGACGGTCCACAGCCGCCGGTCATTGACTATCAGGAATTACTATCCGCTTCCCTGCAAGCCGCTCAAAGGCTTGCAATCCCTCCGCATGAACCGCTGCTACTGAGTGGCGGCAAACAAACTTATCTCCTCACCCGTCGTCTTCGACTATAAACCGGATTCTCTTTTTTTAATATACATCTGTTCACCCGCCACTTTAAGCGGGTGTGTGTCTGATGTAATCCTCTCAATGTAAAACACGTAATTCCTTATTGCACCTTCCAGACCACCGGTTTGCATGGCGGTGAAGGCCATTACCCGTAACTGCAGAGTCGGCTTACATCGGAATTGCTTTATTCTTAAGAGACGCTCATGAAATCTAACTATCATCCTGTCCATTTGCTGTTACTGGTTTTGACCCTAGGCCGGACAACAAGCCCACTTGCCGCTGAAGCCATTTTTAATCAGGCTGGCGGTGCGTTGTCATCAACTCAATTGGTATCCGCGGTACTGACTGCAAATCCTCGGCTGGAAGCTGTCCAGGCTGTCTGGCAGGCAACGGTCAGCCGGATCAAGCAGGAATCGGCCATGGATGATCCGGTACTGGTACACCGGATGGCGCCGCAAACGATCGGCAATCAGCAGACCGGCTTTTCACAGAGCACTGAAATCTCACAGAAAATACCCTGGCCGGGAAAACTGCGCCTGCATGGAGAAGCTGCGGGCTTTGAAGCGGAGGCAGCTCATGAAAACATTGCAGCCTTACGTCTGGTGCTGTCCTCTACAGCCAAATCGTTATTCGCAGACTGGTATTACATTCATCAGGCCATTGAGATTAACCGGATTAACCGGACCTTATTGACTGAATTCCGGGACATTGCCGTCACCCGCTATAGTACCGGCCTGGCAAGCAAACAGGATGCCTTGCGCGCCGAGGTGGAGATTGCACTACTTGAGCATCAGGCTATTGTCCTTGAACGCGAACGGCGGATGATTCTTGCCCGCCTCAATACGCTGCTGAATCGCCTGCCCGATGAGTCCCTTCCGCCGCCTTCGAAGCTGCCTGAGATCAGCGCTCTACCGGATGCAAAATCATTGCATAACAACGCCCTGCAAGCACGTCCTGAACTTAAAGAGCTGGCGGCGCGCATTCAGGCCTCCAAAACCCAGACAGAACTGGCGAAAAGAGCATTCTATCCCGATTTAAATCTGTCAGCGGGCTATAACAGCTTTTGGGATAGCAGCGAAAAACGTTTAATCCTAGGTGTCGGAATCAACCTTCCGCTGGATCAAGGCAAACGCCGTGCCGCGGAAACAGAAGCTCGGGCCAGGATGAAGCAGGCTGAGTGGAACAGTCTTGATCAGATAGCGAAGATCAGGGAAGAGGTGCAGATCGCCTATGACCGTACCAATGAAAGCATTCATGTGTTCCAGTTGTATCAAAATAAACTGCTGCCTCTGGCTGATGAAACCCTGGAAGCTGCAATAGCGGATTACCAGGCAGGCAGAGGCGATTTTCTGACGCTGATCAGCAGCGAGAAAAACCGCATGCAGACCCAGTTGCAAACTGAGCAGGTGCTGGCCGACATGCACCGGCACCTGGCCGAGCTTGAACGCTCAGTGGGGGGCAGCGTCGAGCCTTTATCCGTGGTGGATTGGAGTGAGGAGTCGCAGCCATGAAGCCAAGCAATAAAATCCGCTTGCTGACGCTTGTGATCAGCGTGTTGGTGTTGTCCGTTATCGGATTTATCTGGCTTCCACGCTCCGGCGTGGGAACCCATACCGGTCTGCGTTCCCACGCAGGAGCGTGGGAACGAGATGATGCGCCCGTCTATCCGGCCGGACCCTTTAACGTACAGGTGGAGTTGGAGCCTGAAAAACCCAGAATCGGCAATAACCAGATAACCCTTAGCATCCGTGACAAGGATAACCTGCCGGTTACCGATGCCGCCATTCAGGCGGTGGCGGAAATGCCGGCCATGGGCGCCATGGCGGCCATGCCCATACCCATCGAAATTGAAAGCGTGCAACCGGGCCTTTATCGGGGCCGATTCGAACTGCCGATGAAGGGCGCCTGGCCCTTGACGCTGACAATAGGTTCCGGTACGAAGGGGCAGGCAAGGCTTACTTTCGATATGGGCACCAGCCGGAAAGGCGTGGCTTTGACGCAAGCCACCCCCGGCGATAGTGCGCCGCAAGTTAACGCTAAAACTACCGGTACACAACCTGCAACAATTACGGTGGATGCTTACCGTCGCCAGTTGATCGGCGTCACTACCGGCAAGGTGGTGTATCGACACATCATTAAAACGATCCACTCTGCCGCACAAATCACACTTGACGAAACCCGTCTTACCGACATCAGCCTCAAGTTTGACGGCTGGATTGGCCAGCTTGGCGCCGATTATGTGGGTAAATCGGTAACAAAAGGCCAGGCGTTATTCACCGTTTACAGCCCGGAACTGGTCTCGACCCAGGATGAGTATCTTGACAGCTTGCGGCGCAACCGTACCGGTCCGGGCAGTCTTACCGCCGCGGCCTATCGTCGTTTGACCCTTTGGGGCATAGCTACCGCCCAGATCCGGGCTCTGGAACGACGCGGACAGGCGGCGGAGTATGTGCCCATCCTGTCGCCGGTTACCGGCACCATCATCGAAAAACACATTGTACCCGGCACCGCTTTCAAGGCGAGCGCATTGCTGCTGCGAATCGCCGATTTGTCCACGGTCTGGGTGGAAGGCCGGGTCTATGAGTCCGAACTGCCCTGGGTCAAGCTCGGCATGAAGGCCGAAGCCGTGCTGGAGGATGCGCCGGATTCCCCATTATTTGGCAAAGTCACTTTTATCGAACCGACCGTGGACAATAAAACCCGCACGGCGCGGGTGCGCGTGGAATTACCCAATCCCGACGGCATGCTGCGTCCCGACCGCTATGCCCGGCTGAATCTGCGGATCGATCTGGGGAAACGTCTGGCCGTTCCGGAGCAGGCTGTTATTTATGCAGGCGAAAGCCGTGTCGTTTTTGTCGATCTGGGCGGCGGACGCCTCTTGCCCAAAAAAATCAAAACAGGACTGCGCAATGATGATTTTATCGAGGTGCTTGACGGTCTGGCGGAAGGCGATGTGATCGTCACTTCCGGTAATTTCCTGATTGCCTCGGAAAGCAAACTCAAATCGGGGCTGGAACAATGGTGAATGAACCTGACACTGTCAACACTGGCCCTATTCAGCGCGTGATTGGCTACTGCGCGCGCAATGCCTTCGTCACCCTGCTGGTGGTCGCCATCTGCGCCTTTTGGGGCTATCGGGCCTTAATCAGCACGCCGTTGGACGCCATCCCCGATCTGTCCGATGTCCAGATCATTATCTATACCGAATGGCCGGGACGCAGCCCCGATCTGGTCGAGGACCAAATCACCTATCCGCTCACCACCACGCTGCTGGCGGCGCCGAAAGTCCGGTTTGTGCGCGGGCAAAGTTTTATGGGGCTGAGTTTTGTCTATGTTATTTTTGAAGAAGGCACCGACATCTACTGGGCGCGTTCGCGGGTGATCGAGTATCTCAATTCGGCGGCGGCCAAACTGCCCGAAGGCGTGCGCCCTACGCTGGGGCCGGATGCCACCGGCGTGGGCTGGGTGTTTGAATATGCGCTGGTCGATAAATCCGGCCATAATAACTTGGCGCAGCTTCGATCCTTGCAGGACTTTAAGCTCCGTTATTGGCTGGAATCGGTTAAAGGCGTGGCGGAAGTCGCCTCCCTTGGCGGCTTTGAGAAGGAATATCAGGTTACCGTGGATCCCGATAAGCTGGCTGACTACGACATCGCTATAAACCAGGTCGCACAGGCTATCCGCCGCTCCAATAACGATGTCGGCGGCCGGGTGCTGGAGATCGCGGGTCATGAACATGTTATCCGTGGACGCGGTTATATTCATTCGGTTGCCGACATCGAACGCATCGCCCTGGGCGCCAGCAAAGCGGGTGTTCCGGTCACTGTCGGCAATATCGCGAAAGTCAGTCTTGGCCCGGCATTGCGGCGCGGGCTGGCGGAACTGGACGGGGAGGGCGAAACGGTGGGCGGCATTGTCGTCATGCGCTATGGCGAGGATGCGCTCGATGTCATCGAACGGGTTAAACAACGACTCGATGAGATTAAAAAATCCCTGCCGCAAGGGGTTGAGATCGTCACTGCTTATGATCGCTCGGATTTGATCGAACGGGCGATCGCAACCCTCAAGGATACCCTGATCGAAGAGATGATCGTGGTCTCCCTGGTTATCATGGTGTTTTTATGGCATTTTCGCTCGTCCCTGATCGCCATCCTGACCTTGCCTATCGCTATCCTGCTGGCTTTTATTCCTATGTCGATGCAGCATATGACCGCCAATATCATGTCATTGGGCGGCATTGCCGTCGCTATCGGCGCCATGGTCGATGCGGCCATCACCCTTATCGAGAACATCCATAAACGCCTGGAAAGCGAGAGTGATAAACCGGTAGTACCCACAAGGGGCATAAAGGGCGACAATGGCCGGTCGCCCGAGTCCCGGCGCGAAATCATTATTCAGGCCATGCAGGAAGTGGGGCCGAGTATCTTCTTCGCCTTGCTGATTATTACCGTCTCCTTTCTGCCGGTATTCGCGCTGGAAGGCACGGAAGGCCGGCTTTTCAGCCCCCTGGCTTTCACCAAGACCTATGCGATGGGTTTTGCCGCCGTGCTGGCCATTACCCTGATTCCTGCTCTGGCGGTATTGTTGATTCGCGGCAAAATACACAGCGATAAAAAACGGCTCAACCGGATTATGATTGATGTCTACAGTCCGGTCGTTTGCCTTGCGCTGCGTTTTCGCGGCTGGGTGATCGGGATTTCGATGCTGTCTCTGCTGTTGACCGTGCCGGTTTTTTTCAAGCTGGGTAACGAGTTCATGCCGCCGCTCAACGAAGGCAGCATTCTGTATATGCCTACCGCGCTGCCGGGCATGTCCGTTACCGAAGCCGCAAAAGTGTTGCAATCGATGGACAGGCAATTGAAGAGCTTTCCGGAAGTGGAGCGGGTGTTCGGTAAAATCGGCCGTTCTACCAGTCCGACCGACCCCGCGCCCTTGTCGATGGTGGAAACCGTCATTACCCTGAAACCCATGGATCAATGGCGCAAAGGCATGACCTGGGACGGGCTGATTGCCGAAATGGACGAAACCATGCGTTATCCCGGTATGCCCAATATCTGGTGGATGCCCATCCAGACCCGTACCGAGATGCTGGCAACCGGCATTCGCGCCGGTCTCGGCATTAAGGTTTTCGGCGATAACCTGGCTACGATTGAATCCGCCGCACTGCGCATCGAACAGGCGCTTCAGGAGGACGAACGTACCCGGCCCTTTACCCGCAGCGCCTTTGCTGAACGCCTGACCGGCGGTTACTATCTCGATTTCATCATAGACCGGGACAAAATCGCCCGCTACGGCTTGACCATCGGGGATGTGGAAGATGTCATCAGCACCGCCATCGGCGGGCTGACGGTGTCTCAAACCATCGAGGGACGCGCACGCTATGGCATCAACCTGCGCTATGCTCGCGACTTTCGTGACAACCCTGAAGCCTTGAGCCGGGTATTGGTGCCGACGCCCGGCGGCGCGCAAATCCCCCTCAGCCAATTGGCCCGGCTTGAATTTGTCACAGGCCCCCCGATGCTGCGCAATGAGGACGGTTTTATGGTTTCCTTTGTGCTGGTGGATGTCAAGGATAAAGGCATTGCCGATTATGTCAATCTGGCGCGGCAGGTGGTCGATGAAAAGGTGAATGTCCCGCAAGGCGTCAGGCTGGAGTGGGCCGGACAGTTCAAATACTTTGAGCGGGCCAAGGCCAAACTCAAGACGCTGGTGCCTTTAACCCTGGCGATTGTGTTTCTGATGCTGTTCCTTAACCACGGCTCGATCGCCGAAACCCTGATTATCCTAATGGCTATTCCGTTTTCGCTGATCGGTGCCGTGTGGCTTTTGTATTTACTGGAATACAACCTGAGTGTCGCAGTCTGGGTGGGCATGATTGCGCTGGCAGGACTTGCCGCCGAGATGGGGGTGTTAATGCTGCTCTATCTGGACTTGAGCTGCCGCCAGCGCAGCGCGGAAAACCGCTTGCAGACCCACCAGGATCTCAACGAGGCGATTGTTGAAGGCGCCGCACGCCGCATACGCCCGAAGCTGATGACCGGTATGACCACGCTGATAGGCCTGACGCCCATCCTGTGGAATACCGGTACCGGCGCCGATGTGATGAAGCGGATCGCCGCGCCGATGGTGGGAGGAATTATCTCCTCCTTGCTGATGGTGCTGATTGTTTTTCCGGCGGTTTATTCTTATTGGAAAGGCTGGCGACTCAAGTAAGCGAGGGAGATCATCAGCGCGTCTTCAGTTAATGAAAATCCGGGGGGGGTTTAGCCTGCTTTCTTATGGCTCCCATTTAATGCTCTACCACCGGAGGGCAATTTAAAATCATGGCATTCAACAAGGCAGGTAAGCGCAGGAACATGTTTTTCAGCACGCCCGGCAATGAATGTTTGATTTCATACAACTTAAAGCAGGCATTATCCTGATCCTTTTGAATCGTAAAAGACGCACATGATGTTTTTGCGAATGCCGTTGCTGGTTTTCAAGCGAAGAAACAAATAGCGCTACTTGGTGAATGCATTATCCAGTTCCTGATAACGTGTTAGGTGATTTCCAGAAAATAATTTACCCATCAGGTGGGCCGAATCAGGATGTCCCATTTTGGCAGGATTGGGTTTCGTTCCAGTCTGGCTTCAATCGCCAACATCGCCTTCTTAGACAGTGAAATTCCTTTCTGGTAGA
>JAGXGJ010000106.1 GCA_024636875.1 Methylococcaceae bacterium
ACACGGATTTACACGAATAAACAACTAGTTACATCAATTCTTTGTGACACCATTTGGGTGAAGTGCCAGCCTCGCGCAACATAATGTTTTATCAGTGTTTTTCTGTGTAAATCTGTGGCTAACTAAGGTTTTTAGGATGAACATTGCTATGAGCTTCTTGCCTGTGTGTAATACAGCTGGCAATGCTTTTTCTGTAACTATTCAGCGAGAAGACCAGCCCCTTCTCCCTCCGGGAGAAGGTATCTACACAACTTTTCTACATAGAAAAAACAATGGTTTGTAACAGTGCCAGGCTCCCTCTCCTGCTGGAGAGGGATGGGGAGAGGAGAATAAAATCAACTGGTTATATCCCCCCTCATCCCAACCTTCTCGACAATTTCTCCTGCATTGTTCTACCTCCTGCATCCATGCAGTCGTCCCTCAAGGGAGAAGGAGCAGGCACTTGTGTAGATACCTCTGCCCTCCGGGAGAAGGTTAGGATGAGGGGATCCAAATAATGCATTTTGCCAGATTCTGGATTCCCCTCACCCGGCCCTCTCCTACTGGAGGGCTTTCGTGCTTCGCTGAATAGTTACCTTTTTTCATAAAATGAGCATATAAATCATGATGATAGAATATGGTACGCTGATTAATGCAAATAATCCTTTTTATTTTCTTGCAGGATATCCGACCGCCATCATTAATTTTTTTTATACCAGAGATGGCCAATTAACTGCCGCCGTGCTTGCGGCGGTTCTGCTGCTTCTTTATATACGCAAAAGTTGAAATGTTGCTTTCCCTGTAAAGCAAGAATTCGCTGATGGCGGGGAGCTATAGAGTCCGACGTTGGTAAAGCGACACAAAGTCCCCTCTCCCTTTGGGAGAGGGTTAGGGTGAGGGTATTACAAAGGTCGCTTTACCAACTTTGGCTCCTATATCAAGAGTTTACGTCTTTAATCGCGACGTAGGCGTCGCTCCCACACTGTAATTCTGTAGCGCTTTAACTACCTCTTTGAAACACACTGAATAGTTACCAAAAACGAATTATTTCATCATTTCTTTTTTGTAGATGGCATCAAGCTTTTTATTGATGTCCTGATGATATTCAATCGGAGGTTCGGTTTCGCTTACCACAGGTTGTGGCGATTCAACAAAATGAGGTGAGGGTTGTTGATAGGCTACGGGTTGAACCTTTCGAGCGCAGCCTTCATTGTATCGGTAATCGCCCACAGGGCGCATAACAGTCCATTTGAATGGTTTACATATAATGGTATCGGCCAGCGCTACAAAGGAATTATGCGGTTTTGGTATCATGAAAAGGGCAGTTACCGGACTGACTCCGGCATAAACGCCTGCGCCTATTATTGTTGCAACAATACCGAAGGGTCTTAAAACCATTTCGGCCATCAGATCATAACCGTCGCTCTCGACTTTTTGATTATCAGCAAAACCTGGCGCCGCCAAAGCTGCGAATAGAGCAAAAACAAACAATTTACGCAATTTCATTATTATTCCCCAAATTGATTAAGTTGTATCATATTCCTGATAGAAAGCGATTGCAGCCCCTATGTAAAACCAACGAACCCATTGACAAGATCATCTTAAAGAGAACTGTGTGGAATGCAGTGGGTACACACAAATCCAGTCTCTTCAAATTGTATAGCCGTTAGACCTGACCATTCGTCTGCGCCGGGGTCGAATGGAATCGATGTTTCAATTGTAGAAGTTTTTTATCGGTATGTTACTAAAGAATGAAAATAAAATAGTTCCTGATTACCCACAAGCTTCAGCCAAAACGAAACCGGGGTGAGTCCAGGAATTCCTCAAGTATCGTCACCCCGGCATGGATTCACTTCAGGCTATCCTGCCTGATGCCCTTCGGGTTAATGCAAATCTGTTCCAGACAGATTTGTGACGGGGTCCAGGCTGCACGGATGCAAACTCAAAGGACTATACTTCGGTTGCTGAATACATCCCTGTACTCTGGATACCGGCAGTCCATGCCGGTATGACGGTAACTCGAAAATCTGATGAATTGGCTGAAAGTTATAGAGTCCGACGTTGGTAAAGCGACACAAAGTCCCCTCTCCCTTTGGGAGAGGGTTAGGGTGAGGGTATTACAAAGGTCGCTTTACCAACTTTGGCTCCTATATGGGTAATCAGGAAATAATTTGAGCATTTTCATTTTTGCCCAGGCTATTGAGTTATCGTCACTAACTGGTCTGCAGAGCTGCCAACACGCTTTCGTAATCCGGTTCGTTGGCTATTTCGCTCACCAATTGTGTATAAACGACGTTGTCATGTTCATCGATAATAATGACTGCACGCGCGGTCAATCCGGCAAGAACGGTATCAACCAGTTTTACACCGTAGTCATCGGCAAAATTTGAGCGGAAGGTTGACAAGGGAATGACATGTTTTAAGTCTTCTACTTCACAAAACCGGCATTGCGCAAACGGCAAATCAGCAGAAATGACCAATACAACGGTGTGATACAAGTGGGCCGCCTTTTCGTTGAATTTGCGCGTCGAAGCGGCACAAGTAGGGGTATCCAGACTCGGTACGATATTCAGTACTTTCTTTTTACCTGCGTAAGTTGCCAGGGTTACATCCGCTAATTTACTGTTCACCAGAGTAAATTCAGGCGCTTTGCTGCCAATAGCAGGTAATTCGCCGGACGTGTGTATCGGTTTGCCTTGAAATGTAATAGTTGTCATAAGAGGTTCAGGTACAAGGTTAAAGGTTAAAGGCTTCCTGATTATAGAGTCCGACGTTGGTAAAGCGACACAAAGTCCCCTCTCCCTTTGGGAGAGGGTTAGGGTGAGGGTATTACAAAGGTCGCTTTACCAACTTTGGCTCCTATAGCAAGATGCTTCAGCTACTCGCAGGACCCGTCATACCGGCAGGGATTGCCGGTATCTAGGCTACAAGGATGTAATTTCAGTATGCCATCCTTGGCTTCTGGATTCCGGCAATCCCTGCCGGAACGACGTTCCCTTTAGGTTTTGCGCCTTGACTGAAGATTCTTCCTAATCAGGTTAGCGTTTGCATCCGTGCAGCCTGGACCCCGGCAATCCATGCCGGGGTGACGATTCTTGAGGACTTCCTGGACTCCCCCGGTTTCGTTTTGGCTGAAGCTTGTGGGTAACCAGGAAAGGCTTTGCACCTTTCACCTTAATCATTTCTTGTTTTTCACACGCTTCATCAAGCGTTGACGCTTTTGGACTTGCCAATCGGTCAATTTGTTTTTTTGACCGTGAAAAGGATTGACCGGGGATTTAAACTCCATGCGTATCGGTGTTCCTGACAGTTTAAGCTTGTCCCGGAAATAATTCGTTAAATAACGCTTGTAAGACGTTGGCAAGGCGTCGGTTTGTACGCCGTGAATCACTACGATTGGCGGATTACGGCCGCCCTGGTGCGCATATTTCAGCTTGATACGCCGGGTGTTCACTATCGGCGGCTGATGCGCATCGGTGGCTTCTTTCAGAATTCTGGTCAACGCCGGCGTTGACATGTCGATCATCGCCGAGTCATACAATTTATCTACAACATCAAACAATTTGCCTACGCCGCTGCCGTGCAGCGCCGAAATCGGGTGTTTTTCGGCAAATTCAAGAAACGGCAACTTTACTTCAAGTTGTCGTTTAACGGTTTCTTTCTGGCTTATCGTTAGCCCGTCCCATTTATTAAGACCGATAATCAACGATCTTCCTGCTTCCAAGACCAATCCCAGTAAATGCGCGTCCTGATCGGTAATGCCTTCGCTGGCGTCAATCAGATAGATGACAACATTTGATTTTTCTATCGCCTGCAGGGATTTAATCACACTGAACTTTTCAATCGTCTCTGACACCCTGGATCGGCGGCGCATTCCCGCAGTGTCAATCAATGTAAACTGTTTTCCATTGCGTTCAAAAGGAATATAAATGCTGTCGCGAGTTGTACCCGGCTCATCAAATACGATGACTCTTTCTTCACCCAGCAAGCGATTGACTAAAGTTGATTTACCGACGTTAGGCCGGCCTACGATGGCAATACCTATGCCTTTATGGGCATCATCAACGACTTCGTCATCATCAGGAGGCAGCAGCTGATCAACCCGTGCCAGTAATTCAGGTATGCCCCTGCCATGGGAGGCTGCAATTTGTACCGGTTCGCCCAAAGCCAGCGAATAAAAATCCGAAGCGGCCAGATTGGCGTCAATTCCATCTACTTTATTGGTAACCAGGACTACGGGCTTGTCCAGTTTTCGAAGAGAATCGGCAATTACCTTGTCTGATGCGCTGAGTCCTTCGCGTGCATCAACCATAAAAAATACGATATCTGCTTCTTCCAGGGCAATCTGTACCTGCTTTCTGGAAACACTTTCTATACCCCCGGCAACATCGGCTATACCGCCGGTATCGACAACCAGACAAGGGCGATTACCGTGTTTTACCCGCCCGTATTGCCGGTCGCGGGTTAGTCCTGGAAAATCTGCGACCAGCGCTTCCCGGCTGCGGGTTAAATAGTTGAATAATGTTGATTTGCCAACATTGGGCCGGCCAACCAGGGCTATTACAGGTAACATTTAATCAGGGTCATTGAATTTTCAGGGCGGCAAGAGTGCCGTCCTTTGCATAAATATAAACAGTATTATCCACGACAACAGGCTTGGCATCGATTGCGCTGTCAGCAACCTTTACGCGGCCAAGCTGCCGGCCGTCACTGGCTGACAAGCAATGCACATAACCTTCAAAATCGCCGACGACAACATAATTATCATAGACAGCCGGGGCTGTTAATTTTCTTTGATGCAAATCCTTTTGCTTCCACAATGATGCGCCAGTACGCTGATCCAGCTGCAACACAGCGCTGTTTGCATCTGATAAATACAAATAGCGGTAGTCATGGCTCAGGCCGGTATGGGAAGAAATGTTTTCGTTGCGCCACAATACATCACCATCCAGTTCAGAAACGGCTGCGATCCCGCCGTGATAACCGGCAATATAAATCACACCGGCGACATCTATCGGATCAGCATCCAAATCTGCAAGTCTTTCAACTTCAGAACGCCCTTTTGGTATCGTAATACTGGTTTCCCAGCCATACTTGCCGTCAGTCAGACGCAATGCCATTAATTTGCCATTATCGTAGCCGACAATCACATTGTCCTCAACAATAATAGGCGCACCGGTTCCTCGCACACTTAACGCGGGCACGTTGATTTCATAACTCCACAATTTTCCGCCATTTTTTTCGTTGAGGGCGAAAACAACTCCATCGATGGTACGAATGACAACAATGCCATTGGCAATAACAGGCACAGAAAGCACTTCGCTGGATACTTTAGAATTCCAAAGCGTCTCGCCGTTTTCACTGTTCAAGGCAACGATGTCGGCATCGCTGGATCCCAAAATAACGGTTCCATTCCCCAGACCGGGGCCACCGGAGAAATTGATATCCGTCTCGGCTTCCCAAATCAGCTCACCCGTCCTCAAATCTCTGGCCTGCACCAATCCATCCCGGTCTGCCGCCACTATTTTCCCGGAGCCGACTGCCGGAACCAGTTTCAAAGAACGTTCGTCTGATCCTATACCGACGGTTTCCTGCCAGAGCTCCTCAATTTTTATCTCAGGCGTATATTCGGTCAATATAGCCGGTGGCTCTGTATTATCCTCGCCGCCAAGAAAATAATTGGAAATCCCGGAAACAGAATCATTTAAGGTGTCAAACGCAGCGCAGCCTGCCAAAACCAGACAACATAATAAAAGCGAAATCAGACGCATTATTTGACAGGTTCAGAATTTTGAACCCCACCCTTTTCCGGAGCAGTCAGATCATCAATCTTTAATTGCAATAGCGGCGGCTTGTAGCCATTTTCCAGCGCTTTTTGATAAGAACTTCGCGCCAGATCCAAACGGTCCAGGGCAACGTACAAATCGCCCACCAATTCATCATAATTACCTGAAAAACTGGTTGATGCCGCCGGATCGACCTCATTAATCAACTGCAAGCCCTGTTCATATTGGCCGCTAGCCAGCATTAAACGCACCTGCCTGATCCTGGCAACGTTGCTCATTTCTTTATTTGATCCTTCTGCTATTTTCTTCAGAATCTGCTGTGCTGCGGCCAGATCGCCTTGCTGAACTTTTAATTTTGCCTGTAGCAGACCGCTGTAGGCTGCATATTCGGTTTTCGAAAATTGTTCCTGTATGCGCTCAGCCAGTTTTTCCGCGCTGTCTTTTTGATCTGCCCCAATCGCCTGTATTAATTGCGAGTATAAAGCCGATGCCTGTTCAGCCTGAGCCTTCTTGTGATCCCGCCAGTAATTCCAGCCCAAAATAATTGCAATACCCAGAATGAGACCGACAATAGTCGATTGCCCGTTTTCTTTCCACCATCTCTTTAAGGCTTCAAGCTGTTCTTCTTCTGTATCGTAAATTTCCACTTGTTTTCTCTTGTTTGTATTTTTAAAATAGTTAACTTTTCAGCCACAGATCAACACAGATTAAACAGATTGCTTTTGCTATTTATTATAAACGAACCGTTTAAACGTTGGCTCATTTCCAAAATTCATAAGCAACCCCACTTCAATAGATCAACACAGATTAAACAGATTGCTTTTGCTATTTATTATAAACGAACCGTTTAAACGTTGGCTCATTTCCAAAATTCATAAGCAACCCCATTTCAATAGATCAACACAGATTAAACGGATTGCTTTTGCTATTTATTATAAACGAACCGTTTAAACGTTGGCTCATTTCCAAAATTCATAAGCAACCCCACTTCGATAGCGGTCGCTTTCAAATAGTTGAGTAGTTGTGCTTCATGCACAGGTTCAAAGCATCTAACAGCTTTAAGTTCCAACAGTATTTTTTTTTCGACAATCATATCTGCTCTGAAGTTACCGATGATGGTTCCTCGAAAGTAAACAGCAACCTCTTTTTGAGTCTCCACATGTAATCCTTGTTGTTGCAAAACCAAAGTCATTGCATTTTCATAGACTGATTCCAGAAAGCCGCCGCCTAACTCATTGTAAACCTCGTAGAAACTCTTGATAATAAGGTGACTGAGTTCTTCATGTTTTAGTTTATCAGTGTGCATCTGTGTCAATCTGTGGCTGAATAGCGGTGTGCCGGAAACGTATGTTTTCGCTTTCGCTCAAACAGGCTTATTCCGGCCTGCTAGTAAATAGCCCCTGCAAAAAAGCTATTGTTTGCTGCCGGGTTAAGGTCTGTTGTTCTTGCTGATGCCGTAAGGATTTAACGCCGACCTCTCCACGGCTGACTTCATCGTCGCCCAGAATGACGGCATATTCCGCGCCTGATTTGTCGGCCTTTTTAAACTGACTCTTAAAGCTGCCGCCGCCACAATTCACTTGCAGTTTCAATCCAGGTGCTTCGTTCCTGATCACCTCGGCAAACCGCAAGCCTTCCTGTTCCGCTTTCTCGCCAACACGAATCATATACACATCAACGGTTCTTGTCACAGGGGCATTGCCCAGGGTTTCAATCAGAGCCAATAGTCTCTCAATGCCCATTGCAAAACCCACGGCATAATTGGCCCTGCCGCCCAATTGTTCTATCAGACCATCATAACGGCCGCCCGCGCATACTGTGCCCTGAGAACCCAGCTCATCAGTAACCCATTCAAAAACAGTCTTGCTGTAATAATCCAGCCCCCGCACTAATCTGGAGTTGATTTCGTAGCTTATCCCCAGATCCTCTAATGTTGCCGTCAATGTCCTGAAATGTTCAAGGCTCTCTTCACCCAGATAAGCCATTAATTCGGGCGCATTGGCAACCAGCTGTTGCATCGCCGGATTTTTGGTATCCAGAATCCGCAGAGGATTTGTCTCCAGCCGGCGCAAACTGTCTTCATCCAGTTCCTCCAGATGCTCCTGGAAATAGCTGACCAGGCTTTCGCGGTAAATCAGACGTTCTGCGATTGTCCCCAGGGAATTCAACTGCAGGCGAACCTTATCCCGGATACCCAGTTTTCTCCATAGCCGATCCATTATCAGAATCAATTCGGCATCAATATCAGGCCCGGCCATGCCGTAGGTTTCAACACCCAATTGAAAAAACTGGCGGTAACGCCCTTTTTGCGGGCGTTCATGGCGATACATGGGGCCGTAATACCATAATCGGAGTACCTGTCCATGTAATAACCCATGTTCCAGACAGGCTCTAAGACAACCCGCCGTACCTTCCGGGCGCAGCGTCAGGGAATCTCCGTTGCGATCGTCAAACGTGTACATTTCTTTTTCGACGATATCGGTCACTTCACCGATCGAGCGCTTGAAAAGTTCTGTTTTTTCTACGAGGGGCAGCCGGATTTCACTATAACCATAAGCGCCGAGCGTCTCTCTTATCATTTGCTCCGCGTATTGCCAGAGCGGTGTTTGTCCGGGAAGCACATCGTGCATGCCTCGAACTGCTTGTATATTATGTGCCATATTGGTTAGCGCTGCCTGTTATTGTGAAACAGGCTTGATTCGTTTTGCTTCATTTGAAAGTGGAAATTTTTCCAATAATAAGTTCCGGTAATCTTTTGCCAGTTCTGCATTACCCAATGCACGCTCTGTTTGTGCGGCAAACCATAAGGTTCCTGACGTATGCTCTGCAACACTCAGGTAGCGTTGTAAATAACCTTTGGCCGCCCAATATTCGCCGCTTTGGTAGCTGATTTCCTGCATTTCCAGCAATGCGGGCGCATAAGAATTATTTAACAGCAGCGCCTGCCTGAAATAGGCTTTGGCTTTTTGCTGTTGATGCATCGCCATTTGGCAGCGTCCGGCATTGGTCAAGGCCAGCCACTGTTTGTCATTTAACTGTGTTGAAAGCGCCTGAGTCAGTAACGGCATGCCTTGTTCAAATTCGCCGCGATCACAGAGGAAACGGCCAAAATTATTTTGCACGCTCCAGTCATCAGGCGTCAAATCCAGCGCCGTTTCGTATTCATCCCTGGCTTTATCGTTTTCATTTAATTTTTCATACAAAAAAGCCATTGCATTATGCACCTGTGCATTGTCGGGATCTTTTTTCAATGCCAGCTGCAAATTCTCTTTGGCCACTTCCAGCTTGTTCAGATTCATATAGCGCACCCCAAGCTGCAAATGCACATCACCAGAATCATCACTTTTAGTTGTATTTCCTGTCGATGAAACGCAGGCAGTCAGGGCAAGCGTAAACAGACAAATAACAAGCCGTTTGATTTTTTTTGCTGGGTCAGGCCGCATGATCCGAATTCACGATCTTCAGTTTGAGATGTCTACGGCTTTTATCTTTAACCTGCCCGACCAGCTGGCCGCAAGCGGCATCAATATCTTCGCCACGCGTCTTCCTGACTGTGGTGACTATTCCTGCATCGTTTAACAGGGTTTTGAAACGATGAATCGTGTCCTTGCCTGAACACCGGTAAGAAGAACCAGGAAACGGATTAAAGGGTATCAGGTTCAGTTTTGACGGAACTGTTTTTAATAATTTGATGAGTCCGCGAGCATCATCAATGGAGTCATTAATACCATCAAGCATCACGTATTCAAAGGTAATCGTGCGCCGTGGCGCAATCCTTGCGTTATCCCTGCACGCATCCATCAACTGTTTCAACGGGTATTTTTTATTGACAGGGACCAGTTCATCTCTTAATTCGTCACTGACCGCATGCAGGGAGACGGCAAGACTCACGTCACACACTTGCGTCAAACGATACATGGCAGGAACGACACCCGATGTACTGATGGTTACCCTGCGCTTGGACAGACCAAAGGTAAAATCATCCATCATCAAATTCACTGCCGCGACGACATTGTCAAAGTTAAGCAAAGGCTCGCCCATGCCCATCATGACGACATTGGTTATGCGTTGTACTGAGCCTAAACGCTTTTGTGCAACAATAAGCTGGCCAATAATTTCGGCAGTGGTCAAATTACGATTAAATCCTTGCTGGGCCGTAGAACAAAAAGTACACGCCAACGCGCAACCAATTTGCGAGGATACGCATAAAGTGCCGCGCCCTTCTTCAGGAATAAAAACAGTTTCAACGCGATTGCCGCAATGGGTTTGTAAAGCCCATTTGTGCACCCCGTCACTGGCGACTTGTTCAGTCACTATTTCAGGTGTGGCTATACAACAATTCTCTTTTAAATAAGCCCGTAAAGGCTTGCTTAAATTGCTCATCAGGTCAAAATCTTCAACTTCTTCCTGATAAATCCATTTAAGCAACTGGGTCGCACGGAAAGGCTTTTCACCGCGTTCGACAAAAAAAGCAGCGAGGCCTTTTCTGTCGAAATCGAGCAAATTGATGGGCTTTGGCTTAGCGGGTTCTGGCACAGATTTCATTATCCGGGAAAAAGAAAGCGATTTCTCTTTTAGCGGTTTCGGCAGCATCCGAGCCATGCACGGCATTTTCATCGATGCTGACGGCAAAGTCAGCGCGAATAGTTCCGGGAGCAGCTTCCTTGGGGTTGGTTGCACCCATTATTTCGCGATGTTTAAGAACCGCATTTTCACCTTCCAGCACCTGCATCATCACAGGACCTGAAATCATAAACGCAATCAGATCCTTGAAGAAACCGCGTTCGCTGTGCTCTGCATAAAAACCTTCTGCTTGCGCTTGAGTCAAGTGCAGCATTTTTGCAGCGATAATCTTCAAGCCGTTTTTTTCAAAACGGCTGTAAATTTCACCGATAACGTTTTTTGCGACTGCGTCAGGTTTAATGATTGAAAAGGTGCGCTCTATCGCCATTTTTTTAAAACTCCAGATGGATAAAAAAGATTGCTGATTATAGCCCAATAGCAGGACTATTTCGAAGATAAGTCATCATTGTTCACCAGGAAGAACACGAAAGTTTTATGTTTTCTTCGTGCACTTCGTGTTCTTCGTGGTAAATCTTTCAAAGTGTTAAGGCCTGCTATCCAGCTCTGCACCTTCTTTTACCGGTATCATCATATCCTCTGCGCTGATACCCAGGATTAATGCCATCGGACTGGCGATAAAAATAGATGAATAAGTGCCAAAAATCACGCCAAATAACAGGGCAATGGAAAAATTATGAATTATTTCGCCGCCGAGGAAAAACAGCGAACCCAGCACCAGAATTACTGTAAAAGAGGTCATGATAGTCCGGTTCAACGTGACATTAATCGAAATATTCATGATTTCTTCTGTAGAAATCTTTCTTAAACTCCTGAAATTTTCCCGGACACGATCATAAACCACAATTGTATCATTCAACGAATAACCGATTAGCGCAAGAATCGCCGCCAGTACCGTCAAATCAAATTCCAGACCGAAAACAGAGAATACCCCCAAGGTTACAATAACATCATGAAAGGTCGCGATGACCGCGCCCAACGAAAATTTCCATTCAAAGCGCCAGGCCACATAAATCAAAATGCCTATCGCTGAATATAGCAGCGCCAAAAAACCATCCTCGGCCAGATCGTCGCCGACCTGGGGACCCACGAATTCAACACGCCTGACACTTGCCGGTTCTGTGCTCGTTTTGTTAATAGCCTCAAGCACGTTGGAGCTTAAATCCGCACTGCTCACACCTTCATGAGGCTTCAATCGAATCAAAACATCTTTGGCCGTGCCGAAATTTTGCACTGTGGCATCGTTAAAACCTGCCTCATCCAGCGTCTTGCGCAGCACCGTTAAATCTGCAGCTTTTTGATAACCGACCTCAATCAGCGTGCCGCCGGTGAAATCAATGCCCATCTGCAAGCCGCGCACAGCCAGCGAAGCGATCGAGAAAACCATCAAAATACCGGAAAATATCAGTGCTATGTTCCGGTTACCCATAAAATTTATATTTGTCGTCTTCATATTTTAATCTTCTTAAATGGATAATTTCTCAACCCTGCGGTTACCGTACACCCAGTTCATAATCATCCGGGTGCCTGTAATGGCGGTAAACATCGATGACAAAATACCAATTATCAGCGTCACCGCAAAACCTTTAACAGAGCCGGTACCAAAAGCGAATAAGGTAATGGCTACTAGTAGCGTCGTGATATTGGAATCAAGAATAGTCGCGAAGGCTTTCTCGAACCCGATAAATATACTGGATTGCGGCGTGTTGCCATTGCCGAGTTCTTCTTTAATCCGCTCAAATATCAGAACGTTGGCATCCACCGACATACCCACTGTCAAAATAATCCCGGCAATACCCGGCAGGGTCAGCGTTGCCTGCAGCATCGACAAAATCGCTATGATGATCACCACATTAAACACCAGCGCAACATTGGCAAAAACGCCGCAAAGCCGGTAATAAATAATCATAAACAACACAACCAGCGCAAAGCCCACGACGAAAGACAACATGCCTTTGTTAATGTTATCCTGTCCAAGGCTTGGACCTACGGTGCGTTCTTCAACAATATCAACCGGCGCAGCCAGCGCTCCCGCCCTTAACAACAATGCCAGATTGCGTGCTTCCTGCGGGCTGTCCAAACCGGTGGTTTGAAAGCGTTTACTGAAAACGCCCTGGATAGTCGCCACATTGATAACCTTTTCAACCTTCTCCTTATGCCGCACTTTTTGACCATTGACTATTTTTGTGTCGACTTTATATTCAATAAATACCACCGCCATAGGTTTCCCGACACTAACCTGGGTAAGTTTCCCCATTTTGGCTGCGCCAACGCCATTCAATGAAATATTGACCGAAGGTCTGCCGTCCTGATCAACACCGGAAGAAGCATCGACAATTTGATCACCGGTCACAATGACGCGCCGATCCAATAGTATTGGAGTACCGTTTCTTTCATAATACAACCGGCTGCCAACAGGAACGTGTCCGGCAACCGCCCGCTGCACATCATGTTCGACATCAACCAGGCGATACTCGAGCGTAGCCGTTGTCCCCAGAATTTCCTTGGCGCGCGTAGTATCCTGTACACCCGGCAACTGAACCACAATACGATTCTCGCCTTGTTGCTGAATGACCGGTTCAGCAACCCCTAATTCATTCACGCGATTACGCAAAGTAGTCATATTTTGCGCTACGGCAAATTTCTTGATTTCGCGCTCTTCTTTTTCAGAGATTTTTAACCAAACCTGATCCTGGGCTTCCGGCTCGGTAATATCCAGGGTACGAAAATCCTTATCCAGCAGCGTCAACAGCGCAGGTTTGTCATCGGCTGTTCGCAAGGTAACCTTGATAATACTATTGTCTTTTGAAACAGACTGATAGCGTATTTTTTCACTTCTTAATGCCAGGCGAAGATCGTCTGAGTAACGATCTTCAGCTTGCTTGACGGCGGCATCCATATCCACTTCCAGCAAAAAATGCACCCCGCCGCGCAAATCAAGACCCAGATACATGGCATTAGCGCCTATGGCTTGCAGCCAGGAGGGTGTCGTAGGCGCCAGATTTAAAGCAACGGTATAATCACTGCCCATTGTATCCCTGAGCAAATCAGCTGCTTTAAGCTGATCGTCGGTATTATTGAAGCGCGCCAAGACCCGTTCATCCTTAAACTCAAACGCTTTGATACCAATCCCGGCAGTTTTAATGGCCGATTCGATCTGATTTGCCTGTTCCTGCCCAAGCCTGGCGGTTTGCGGGGATGACACCTGAACAGAGGGATCATCGCCGTACAAATTCGGTAACGCGTAAACCAGTCCGATGATAAAAATCATCAGGACTAATATATTTTTCCAAAGTGGGAAATGGTTTTGCATGTGTTATTCCAAATATTAAACTGTGCGTTTGCCTAATCAAGCTGTTGCTGAGAGCGTGTTTTAAAAGCTACTGCACGTTCCGATTGCTGCGTTGCGCGGTGCCCGGACAAATCCGCCGGGAGCGGATTTGGATGTGAGGCACATCGAAGATGCAATACACCGGATGTGTTTCGTCTATCCTCATGTACTCTGTGTACAGTCCGGTTCCTGCGCTCCGCACTCGAACCGCTCCCAACGCTTTTAAAACACGCTCTGACAAGCTACACGCCCTGTGACATTAAACTTTAACTACTTTTTTAGTTACCGCTTTATAAGTTCCTTTAGGCATCATGCTTTCAATGCTATGGCGCTGCACCTGAATAAAAGTATTGTCGCAGATTTCAATCTTGACAAAATTATCATCCATATCAACTATTTTACCTAAAATTCCTCCCGATGTTACCACTTCAGCACCCTTGCTTATCGCAGCAATCATTTGCTTCTTCTCCTTGGCGCGCTTGGCTTGAGGACGCAGAAACAAAATATAAAAAAACACCAGAATACCCAATGGAAACAGCATACCTTCAATGCCGGGTTGTTGGGCAGCGGGTGCAGCAGCGGCTACCGCTTCAGAGATAAAGAAACTCATTGTTATCCTCGGTTGTTATTATCTAATAAAAAAGCCTGTTATTATGCCACAGTCGGCACGGCTTTTCCTCGTTGTTGGTAAAATTGCTGAACAAAAATATCCAGCTCACGCTTTTCAATCGCCTCACGCAAGCCTTGCATCAGACTCAGATAATAATAAAGATTATGTAGCGTGTTAAGTCTTGAACCCAGCATTTCCTTACATTTATCCAGATGACGCAGATATGATCTCGAATAATTTTGACAAGTATAACAACCGCAGGATTCATCCAGCGGCCTGGTATCAAACTCATATTGACTGTTCCTGATTTTAATCACGCCGAAACGGGTAAAAAGATGACCATTACGCGCATTACGCGTCGGCATAACACAATCGAACATATCAATACCTCGTCTGACTGCTTCCACCAAATCTTCCGGCGTACCGACACCCATTAAATAGCGTGGTTTATCAGCCGGCATTTTTTTGTGTATTACATCCAGCGTCGCCATCATTTCATCTTTGGGCTCACCCACTGACAAACCGCCGATAGCATAACCGTCAAAGCCAATATCTACCAACCCGTCTATCGATTCCTGACGCAAGTTCTCATACATGCCGCCTTGGACGATGCCAAACAAAGCCGATGGATTATCGCCATGCGCCGCTTTACTGCGCACCGCCCAACGCAATGACAAGCGCATGGAATCGGCTGCTTCCTGTACCGTAGCTGGATATGGCGTGCATTCATCAAAAATCATAACAATATCTGATCCCAGATCAAGCTGAACCTGCATCGATTCCTCCGGCCCCATAAAAATGCGGCTGCCGTTGACCGGCGATTTAAAGGTCACACCCTGTTCGGTAATTTTCCGCAGCCCCCCCAAACTGAACACCTGAAAGCCGCCGGAATCGGTCAGAATGGGTTTATCCCAGCGCATAAAATCATGCAAATCGCCATGCGCCTTGATAACCGGCGTAGTTGGGCGCAGCATTAAGTGAAAGGTATTGCCGAGAATGATTTGCGCGCCCAGTCCCGTTAAATCTTCGGGGGTTAATGACTTGACGGCGCCATAGGTACCGACAGGCATAAAAACAGGCGTTTCCACCACGCCACGCGCAAAAACAAGGCGGCCGCGCCGCGCATAACCGTCAGTATTGAGTAAATTAAATTGCATAAAATCCGTATTGAATCGTACAGAATGTACAGGCGGTTTTAGCCGGAGACTGTGAAAGTATTTCGATCAGCTCCCTTTCCTTCAAGGCAGAGGTATCTACACAAGTGCCTTCTCCTTCTCCCTTGAGGGACGACTGCATGGATGCAGGAGGTAGAACAATGCAGGAGAAATTGTCGAGAAGGTTGGGATGAGGGGGATATCTAGTTGATTTTATTCTCCTCTCTCCATCCCTCTCCAGCAGGAGAGGGAGCCTGGCACTGTTACAAGCCATTGTTTTTTTCTATGTAGAAAAGTTGTGTAACTACCTGTGCCTTCAAGGCATAGCTAGCTACAAAACTTTTTTATACACTAAATACAATGAGTTGCAATAGGCTTTACTGCCTCTGCTGATGGAGAAAGAGCTAAACTATAGAGTCCGACGTTGGTAAAGCGTCACAAAGTCCCCTCTCCCTTTGGGAGAGGGTTAGGGTGAGGGTATTACAAAGGTCGCTTTACCAACTTTGGCTCCTATACAATGCTTTCACAGTCTCGTCGACTCACCCCCATAATCATTAACTTCAGGTAATAAAAGGCTTGGGATTATCCAGTCTTTTTAAAAAATGGCAAGTTAAAAACTGCTTTGATCATAAAGTGCAGTTTTAATGCGAATTAAGAGCCAAATATCTAAAAGCCTGCTCCGAAGGATTGGATGATTCACCGCCTTGTATCTACCTGACTGATTTTTTATCACGGTGGCGGGTAAACAAATCATCTCATTTAGCAAAGGCAATAAACTTTCGGTAAGGCGATCCCTGCTTCCAGGTAAAAGCTTCGGTGTAATAGTGCATTAGCGCCAGATAACCCAACAATCCCAGCGTAATTGCTTTATGAATCTGTACACCGAAAAAGAATTCTGTTATTGCATTAACAATGCCGTCGCCGTAAGCCTGCAATACAAACGCCAGCATAAATGAACACACCGGCAATACAATAAAGATATGCACATGGCAACGTGCGGCCCAGCGGTAAATAAAATTCTGCGGATGCTGGTGGTGTCTGTTGTAATCATGCATTACATAAAAAATATAGGCCGTCGCATCGTGCACCAGTCGAGGCGCCAGGATCGCCAGAAAATAATACTGCTGGACATAAAAATAAAAACTGCCTAACACCAGGAAGATATTGGACCAGAAGAAGCCTTTGCCGAATACCGTAGTCACATAGCGTTGACAGAAAGCCGCACTGAAAACCAGCGCCACGCATAAACCGGCGGCGATTTGCTTTATCCATTCTGCCTGCTGGGCATCAAGGCTGTTTTTCAGAAAAATACCGATATAAATAAACAGACCTGCCGCCACACTCAGCCACAATAACAGATAAAATGCCCACGGAGGCAGGCGGCATATACCACGGGCTACGCCATGCTGTTGCTTGAGCACATGATATACCGTCCAGGCAGCCACTAGCACATAAAATACCCGGTAAGGAATAAATAAACTACCCACGCCAAAAACAATCGCAAGAGCGGCCGTCATCACTATAATGTTGCGCTGATAAAACTTCAGATACTCGGTGTTGCTCACCAGTACAATAGCGCTGGCAACTATATGCGGTGTTCCGAACAGGATTTGAAACAAAATAAAGTGCGTAGGGCTACTGGGTAAATTATTCCTTAAAAACCCTTGCCAATACCAGCCGTCAAACGACTGTAATAATATACAAACCGGAATGATTGCATACAGCCCCAACAATAACCGGAATGAGACGGCCAGTTTGTGTTCATTGCTTAAGTCCTGGGTGGCAGCGATTTGTGCAGACATGGATCCTTACCTTTTTTATGTGTGTTCTTGGCAAAATAAATTACACTGATTATTACGCAGTTTTCAAGCTTTGCTTTTTATTTTTACAAAAACATGACGACAACATTTCAGTTACATCCTCGCCTCAAACAAGACTGCATAAGCATTGGCCGCTTTAATCTATGTCAATTACTGATGATGAATGACAGCCATTACCCCTGGTTTATCCTGGTGCCGGAAAAAGCCGATATTACGGAAATTTATCAGCTCGCCAAACCGGAACAGCACACACTGCTCGAAGAGTCCAGCTATCTTGCAGAAAACCTGGCGGCGCTTTATCAAGCGGATAAAATGAATATCGCCGCGATAGGCAATCTGGTGCCGCAACTGCACATCCACCATGTAGTACGCTACCGGAGCGATAAAGCCTGGCCTGATCCGGTATGGGGAAAATTTGCAGCCATTCCCTACACACAGCAGCAAATTGCAGATAATATCATTCGTATAAAAAAGCAGTTACACATATAACATCACTAAAAGATGGAAGGAAGAATCAATCACGCTGTTGCCAACAGAATAATGGGCATAGATGACAGCGGTTATAATCATCCGGCGGCCATTTTTGACCCGTATGCCAAGGGCGTTTCGGTGTCATTTATCCTAGAAAGCGCAGTTTAGCCACAGATGAACACGGATTTACACGAATAAACAACTAGTTACATCAATTCTTTGTGACACCATTTGGGTGAAGTGCCAGCCTCGCGCAACATAATGTTTTATCAGTGTTTTTCT
>JAGXGJ010000107.1 GCA_024636875.1 Methylococcaceae bacterium
CTGGACAAAGTCGCTCTTAATCAAACTGATGATCAGGCGGCTGAACAACTGCAAAAAGAACGCTCTAAATTATTTAAAACCATTAACGAACGAGACTTAAAAAGCGGCTGAGTTATAAAGATTTATTTTCCCCTTTTTTAGACTCATTTATCTATTGGAATATACTGGTTCGGGTTTAAGAATTAAAATGACTAATACTGAAAAGTTTATTTCTTTGGCCTTTACCCGATCAAAAGGAATCAGCTGTTTGAATCACGCTCGCCCCCCCTTTCAAATTATTCCCGGACAATCGGCTGAGGATGCGGCTATTAACATCATAGCCGCATTTGATTCTATTGAAAACCAGCCAAACAAGGCTAGCCGGACTTATAAAGCCATTACCGATCGACTGGCAATAGACTTACAAAGTCCCTTGATAGCCGCCGGATGCAGTGTCGCCCAAGCCGTCGATGCTGAAGCGCTTGCAAACACCAATGCCTATCACAATAGTCAACACTTTTGTGAAGTGATGCTGGCTTCTTATTTTCTCTCGCTGCTGGCCAGTATGGATGATCAGATAATAGCGGAAATTGTAACTGCGGCGCTTATCCATGATTTTCACCATGATGGAAAGTCCAGCGGAGACATTCCGTTCCGTCTGGAACGAAAATCTATTAATGAAGCGGCGCCCTATCTGATCCATGCCAGGGTAACCCGCGAACAGCAACGTTGCCTGGCGGCTCTGGTATTGGCAACCGAACAACTGGACGGAATCAATATCGTCCAGGCATGCTATTCACATCACACGCAGGGTCATGTCTTGCCGGAAATACCTGAGGCAGCGATCGAGCTGGAAGTACTATGCAATGACCCGGTGAAATCAAAACAAGCGTTGATTTTATGTGAAGCAGATATACTTCCTTCCATCGGACTGACTTTCGAACATGCGTTAAGGATTCAGGACAAGCTGTCGCTCGAATTGGGCATCCACCTGAGGCTCGAAGACAAGCTGCGGTTCATTGATAACAATTGCCGTGCTTTCATTGCCGGCAGTTTTTTTAACCCTAATGTCGAAAAACTCAGGCTGGAAATCCTGCATCGGCTTGAAACAACGACCGAATGAACTATAGCAGCCAAAACTGGGCTACCCACTTTACCCGATCAAACCAACGCTTTAACCGCATCTTCAGTGTGAAAAAATATTTGGCCGGGTTTGAGTTGTTTAATAAAATCGGTTTTTTTCAATTTATCCAATACCGGGCCTTTTGCTTCAGTGATATTCAGCGTTTTCCCAGATGCTTGCAAGGCGTGGTTAAATTTTTCTAATACTTCCAATGCTGTTGTGTCTATATCACTGACTGAAGTAAAGATCAGCACGATATGTTTAATATTCGGTTGCCGTCCTAATTCAGCAGCAAGATAGTCTTCAATGTAATTAATATTGGCAAAGGTGATGTTTTCATCGATGCGAACCAGTAGCAGGTGATGCCAGGTTTCTACACTATGGCGTTTGATGTTGCGGTAATACCCAGTTTCAGGTATGCGGCCAACCACTGCGATATGCGGATGACTGGTTTTGCGTAAATTCCTGGCGATGGTAAGAATAATGCCTAACACAATGCCTTCCTCAATGCCGAGGATTAAAACGCCCAACAAGGTGGCCAGCTCGGCAAGACCATCGCCGCGGTCATAATTCCAGGTATGAAAAACGTGTTTTATGCGCACTAAACCGAAGATCGCGACGAGAATAATGGCGGCCAACGCTGCTTTAGGAATGTTTTCAAAACGCGCACTAAAGAATATGACGGCCAAGGCAAGAATTCCGGCCGCAATCAGCATTGCCATCTGCGTGCGTGCGCCTGCAGAAAAATTTACCATTGTCCGGCTAAATCCCCCGGCAACGGGCATGCCGCCGGAAATAGCCGTGGCCAGATTAGCCGCACCCAGTGCAATTAATTCCTGGTTCGGTACGATTTTTTCACCTCTGAGATTGGCGGTGACTTTAGCAATTGCGACGCTTTCTACATACGCAATCAAGGCAATAAAAGCAGCGTAAGTCAGTAATATTCGCCATTTTTCGGCATTGATGAAGTTAAGGCTTAACACGGGAAAACCGGATGGCACCTGTCCGACCACAGCCACATTGAACTGTGCCGCCAGATTAAAATAATTAACGGCCAATGTTGCCAGCAAGACAGTAAGCAATGGCCCGCATTTGCTGATTGCGGTGACAAGCGTAAGATTCAGGCCAACTCTTTTGAGTGCAGCGGAAAGCGGTTTTCCAAAAAAAAGCAGCAATGCGAAAGCCGTGATACTGATTAATAGGGTGATGATATTGCTTGTCTGTAAGTAGCCGATGTAGCATCCCATCTCAATGCCGCATGCTGGACTTTTTAGGCCGAGAGTGAGTGGTAACTGGTTAGCTATAATCAAAATGGAGGCGCCGCTGGTAAAGCCGGTCAATACCGGATGACTGATAAAATTCACCAGTCCGCCCATGCGTAACAGCGCCATCAGCAGCATAATCAGTCCGCTTTCTGCCGACAAAATCAATGCGTTTTGCACCGGATTACCCAAAGCACTAACTTCTGGCGCAGTTAAGGCGCTGGCAATCATGATGGCGGCAATTGAAACGGGGCCAACAGATAAGGTTCGGCTGGTACCCAACAGCGCATAGACTACCGGCGGCAAAATACTGGCATACAAGCCCAACTGCGGCGGCAAGCCCGCCAATATAGCGTAGGCGATACCTTGAGGAACCAATAATATAGAGGTAATGATGCCTGCAAACAGGTCGTCATTAAAATTCTGACGGGTATAGGTTTTAAGCCAGCCGATAATGGGAAATAACTTTGTTAGCTGTAGTTCGTTGTCGGGAGGAGCAATCATTGCCGATTTATGTTTTTTAGGGGCGTTAAGGCGAAAAGCACAGGATAAGTTTTGCTTCCGCTTAAATGTGGAAATCAGACAAGATACCCATTCTGAGGGCGCCTTTATCCGCGCGCCCCACACCAGTGATTCTTTTATATTGAAACTATTGGGTTATTCGTCTTTCATAAAGCGTTTGGCATAGCATTCCAAACTTGGAATATCAATGCGATAACCTTTAAGCATCAAATGCCAGTACAGCCAGGGAAAGCCGGTTGTTTTACCCCACCACCAGATTCGACGGCTTGTTCTTGGATCAAGAAAAGGGAATGAAGGCGTTACTTTGCCGTCATAAGAAAATTCAGCCAGCATGACCTTATTCAATGATGTCGTTAACGGACAGGTGCCATAACCTTCATATTTTTCTTCCAGTTGCTTGCTATTGATCAGATGGAGAATATTATCAACCACGATGGGAACCTGTTTGCGCACGGCGCCAGCCGTTTTGGCGTTCGGCGTCGAGCCTGCATCGCCCAGTCCAAAAATATTGGAGTATTGATTATGTTGCAGGGTTTTAGCATGCACATCAACCCAGCCGGCCGCATTAGCCAAAGGGCTTTTTTTGATAAAATCGGGAGCGCTTTGAGACGGCGTGACATGAATCATGTCAAATTGCCTGGTGACTTGCTGCTTGTTACCTTCGCTGTCCGTCATTTCAAATGTGGCTGTTTTAGCCGGGCCATCGATGGCAACCAGATTGTGGTTAAAATTTGTTTTAATGCCGTAGCCGGCAGCAACCTTCATTAATGCCTTGGCGAAAAAAGGCACGCCAAACATGGCAGGCCCGGCGTTATAGAATTCAATAGAAAATTTATCCAGAATGCCTTTTTTGCGAAATCGATCCGCAGCCAGATACATGATTTTCTGCGGCGCTCCGGCACATTTGATCGGCATCGGAGGCTGCGTAAACAAGGCGGCGCCTGATTGCAGATTCTTAATGCATTCCCAGGTATATTCCGCCGTATCCGGAGAATAATTACTGCAAACGTTGTTTTTATTCAGCGTTTCTTTTAAACCTGCAATTTTATCCCAGTCCAGCTGCAGACCGGGGCAGACGACAAGGTAATCATAACTGATGCTGTCGCCGGAGCGTAAAGTGACTGTATTTTCATCCGGTTGGAAGGTTTCGGCATAGTCTTTAATCCATTTGACGCTGGGATGAATTAAATCGGCTTCATTGCGGATGGTTTCCTTTAAGGTATATTCGCCGCCGCCGACAATAGTAAAGCCCGGCTGGTAATAATGCTTTTCAGACGGTTCAATTAGCGCTATATCAATATCAGCGTTTTGACGGCGCATATTGTTGGCGACGGAAACGCCCGCAGCGCCGCCACCGGCGATCAATAGGGTATGGTGTTGATTTGACATGAATTCTCCTCGCTTTAGTGCTTGTGTGTTCATTACGGCTACAGCGCCGCATTTAAAGAATCACATTTATAATTATCAGGTTGATGTTGAATGAGACTATCAAATAGCTGACAGGACCACTCAACACAATCTACTTTTGACTTAAAACTCGTTTTAAGTCAACTTATCTTTTGAATTATGACCTATGCAACCGCATCATATGTTGTGAATACTCACACAAGTGTAACTGTGGCTGGCCGCCCCTAACCTGCTGGTTATGCGAATGGCCTTGCAGTTGCACATCATAAGAGCTCGAATGACCTGGAATCAGGACTTCCGGTTATATTCTTTTTGCCACGCTTCAAAACCGCCTGCCATAGACAGGACATTCTTATAGCCTAACTGCTGCATCGTTTGCGCAGCCAGGGCTGAGCGGCCGCCCGTACGACAATACGCCAATACCGTTTTGGATTTATCAGCCAGTTCAGGGATGTTGCCAATTTTAAATTCCAGTACACCACGCGGCACCGGTAATGCATTATCAATATGGCCATTGGCGTATTCGCTTTCCTCGCGGACATCGACAACAACGATATTACCTTCTGCCAGCAGTTGCTTGGCAGTAGCAACATTCACTTCGGAAATATGTTGTTTGGCTTCGGCTACCATATCCTGAGGGCTGATTTCATGGCGAACAGGGCGTGCAGTCTCTCTGACGGCTACAGTATCCTGACGTTCATTTGCTTCCAGACCGCAGCGCCGGTTAGCCGGTACCGCTTCTTCGATCAGCCTGGGCTTAGGTAAATTCAGATGTTTCATGATATCGATAAACTCCTCACGGGATTTTCCCGCCAACCTCGGGTTTGTGGTACGCTCCTGCCGGATAGTACTCACCCAGTGTTGCTGATAGTCATGACCCGGATAAACTAGCGTGTCCTCCGGCAATGTAAACAGGCGCTGGGTAATGCTATCATACTGGGCGCCTGCATCCCCGCCCTGAAAATCAGTGCGGCCACAACCGCCGATCATTAAAGAATCGCCGGTAAAAACACGATCACGCCATAAAAATGAAAGACTGCCGCGTGTGTGCCCGGGTGTGGCAATGGTTTTAATCTGTTCGCCGTCAGCAAACTCAAAAATATCGCCATCCTGGATTTGAATATCCGCAGTCTCCGCACCGCACAATTGACTGACTCCGGTTTGTGCGCCCAAACGCTGGCGCAGATGGCCGCTTGCAGTGATATGGTCGGCATGAACATGGGTTTCCAGCGAATATTTCAAGTGCAAGCCCTGCTCGTCCAGCATCTTTACATATTCATCAATATGGGTATTGACAGGATCAATCAGAACGGCATCCTTGCTGACCGGGTCAGCAATCAAATAGGTGTAGGTCCAGGTTTCCTGGTCGAATAATTGTTTGAATATCATGATATCTCTCCGGTTGTTTGGGTAATAGGTTGTTTATATTATTGAAGTAATGCCGGTGCCAAAACAAATAACTTATCAAGCTTATTAATTTAATTGAATTTTACAGTTATAAAATACTATTTGCTGCATCAATTAACTCTTGTTACTTAACGCTTATCTGTATTACCGCCGGAATCTAGAGAACTCTGTAACGTTAGGCTCTATAATAATGGTCCGATTAACAGGTTATGCATAAAAGCTTTGTCCACCGACTGAATTTATTCTGTCATAATCCCGTTAGTTTTGTTGAATCCAGCATTCAAAGACTTGGAGGTATTTATGTCTCGATTACTACGACAATTTTTAGGCTTTATTCTGCTGGTAGCCACAGTGGGTTTGGCGACCTGTCAGTCTATGGTAAAAGCTGAGCCCGCCGCTGGTGTCGAAGCGGTGTTGCCGGCTAAGGTGTCAAAATGATGACGCCCTTAACCCATTACAGAAAGCCAAAACAGTTTATCAGCAATAAGCTGCAACGTTATTCGCCTCGTGGATTGCTGATTTATTTTTTACCGATGGCGCTGATTCCGGCAACGATCATTGCCTTGGGCAAAGGCAATTTATTGGGCATAATCGTCAATGCTTCCGGTTTTGCGCTCTATGTTTTTGCAGCCTGGTGTCTGCGTAAAGGCTTGCAGGCGGAAACGATCTATGCGCAAAGCCCCATTGTGCGCGCTCCCAAATTGCCTTTAAAAAAGCTGGCGGCGATCATTACCGCTCTGGCTACAGGACTTATTGCCTGGCTGGGTGCCCGGCAGAGTTTCCCGGTAGCGCTGATGTTTGCCGGTGGCGCGTTCCTGGGCATGTATCTAAGTTATGGTTTCGATCTTCGTCAGGAAAAAAAGATAGCCGATGCGCAAGGTTACTCGGGGGATGAAATTTTACGGATGCTGGAAGAATCTTCGCAAATTATCCGAAAAATCGAGCAGGCTAATGACAAAATTCGCAACACCGAACTTAATCAGCGCATCGAAAACATCTGTGCGATTGCCGACCGCATTCTGGCGGAAATTGAATCTGATCCACGAGATTTTCGCCGGGCGCGTAAATTTCTGAATGTTTATCTGGATGGCGCCAGACAGGTGACAGAAGGGTATGCCAAAACCCACCAGCAAACCCAGTCCGGGCAACTGGAACAAAATTTTCGCAATGTGCTCGAAACCATTGAAACGGTATTTCAGGAGCAGCATCAAAAATTACTGGAAGAAGATGTTTTTGATCTGGATGTAAAAATTGAAGTTTTAACCACACAACTCAAGCGGGAAGGTATCCTTTGATGCCGCCGAAAATCGGAGACTAAAACATGAGTGAGCAGCAGGTATCTACAGCAACATCAATCGATTCGGCGGCTAATACCAAGAATGAACTTGTCCCCGGGGTAAAGGCGGAGATCTTGCCGTATCAGGAGGCGCTCCCCGAAAAACAGCAAAATATCCAGAAATTGCTGGCAGAAATCGACATGAATGATACGCATTCGATCATTTTTTTCGGCAGCAAGGCTCAAGAGCAACTGACCAGCATTTCCGACCGGATGCTGGATGGCGTCAAGAATAAGGATGCAGGCCCGGCCGGCACCGATTTGAACGAAATGGTTGCGATTATCCGCGGCTTCGAAGTCGATGATCTTGATCCAAACAAAAAACAGGGTTTTCTGGATCGCTGGTTTGGCAAAGCCAAGCCGGTGGTCAAATTTCTGCAGCAATACGAAGAAGTGCGTAAACAGATTGATACCATCACCGACAAGCTGGAAAAGCATAAAACCGCTTTACTGACCGATATTACCTCACTGGATCGTTTATATCAGGCCAATCTGGAGTATTTTCATACGCTGGAAGATTACATTGCCGCCGGTGAAGAAAAGCTGCGGCAACTGGATGAAATCATCATTCCCGAGCAGGCCAAACAGGCTGAAACCAGCCAGGAGATTATCGCCGCACAAAATCTGCGCGATCTTCGCGCCGCCCGCGACGACCTGGAGCGACGCGTGCATGATCTGCGTCTGACCCGCCAGGTCTCCATGCAGAGCTTGCCTGGCATCCGTCTGGTGCAGGAAAACGATAAAGGCCTAGTGACCAAAATCAATTCGACGATTGTCAACACCGTACCATTATGGCGTCAACAACTGGCAACGGCAGTAACGATTTTTCGTTCATCGCAAGCGGCGGAAACGGTAAAAGCCGCGACCGATTTAACCAATGATTTACTGGCCGCCAATGCGGAAAATCTCAAACTGGCCAATGCAGAAACCCGCAAGCAACTGGAGCGCGGTGTGTTTGATATCGAAGTGATCAAAAAGGCCAACCAAACCCTGATCGCGACGATAGAAGAAAGCCTGCAAATTGCCGACCAGGGTAAAAAAATGCGCGCCGAAGCGGTTATTCAGTTGCAGGAATGTGAAAACGAATTGCACAAAACCCTGGCTTCAGCGCAAGCGAAAACAACCGGCGCGAACACCCCTTAATCAAAGACAGGAGCAATCGCGTGGGTATTTTCAATAAGCTTTTAGGCGAATTTGTTGATGTTATCGAGTGGACAGATGATAGCAGCGATACCATGGTGTATCGCTTTGAGCGTTACGGTAATGAAATAAAATACGGCGCAATGCTGACTGTCAGGGAATCGCAAACTGTGGTGCTGGTCAGCGAGGGCCGCGTCGCCGATTTTTACGAGCCCGGTCTTTATCAACTTGAAACCCGCAACATGCCGGTGTTGACGACACTGGAGAGCTGGCCGCACGGTTTTTCCAGCCCCTTCAAGGCAGAGGTCTATTTCTTCAACATGCGCCGTTTCACCGATCTGAAATGGGGCACCAAAAACCCGATCATGCTGCGCGACAAAGAATTCGGTCCGCTCAGACTCCGGGCTTTCGGCACTTATTCGATTCGCATCAAGGAACCGCTTATTTTTATCAAGGAAATTGTCGGCACCGATGGCCATTTCCAGACAGGTGAAATCAGTGACCAGCTTCGCAATCTGATCGTGGCGCGCTTTGCCGGTATTATCGGAGAATCCGGTATTCCCATTCTGGATCTGGCAGCCAACTATGAGACGTTAAGCAACTTCATTACCCAAAAAATCAGTCCTGAATTTGCCGCCTACGGGCTCGATGTGTTGCAACTGATGGTTGAAAACATCTCCTTGCCTACGGAAGTGGAGGCTGCCCTGGATAAACGTACCAGCATGGGCATTATCGGTGATCTGGGTCGTTACACGCAGTTTCAGACGGCCGAAGCAATCGAAGCGACGGCTAAAAATCCCGCTGGCGGGGCCAATCAAGGGATCGGTATGGGCATGGGTTTTGCCGTTGCCCGGGAAATGGCCCAGACCTTTTCAGCGCAGCCGTCAGGTCAGGCATCGGTGAAACCGCCGCCGCTGCCGGTATCAGTTATTTATTATGCTGCTATCGGTGGACAGCAACAGGGACCTTTTGACCGGTCAGTGGTCGAGCAAAAAATCAAAACCGGTGAAATTAATCGTACCACGCTGCTCTGGCATGCCGATTTGGCCGAATGGACGCCGGCGGAAAAAATAGCCGGGCTGTCTGCTGCCTTTGCTAATGTTCCACCGCCGTTGCCTGACGCTTGAATAAGAGCGCTTTAGCCAGCAATAAAGGCAAAAAATTTCTGGATCGTTTTCCCTGTACCCAGTGCGGCGCGGTGCTTAAATACGCGCCTGGAACCAGCACACTGGTTTGCGGCTATTGCGGATTTGAAAATCATATTGAACACCGCGCCGGACGCATTGAAGAATATGACTTGCAGGAAGCGTTACGGCAATTGTCAACGCCTCGCACCGAACCCGCCAAACCCCAGATTCATTGTGACGAATGCGGCGCCGGATTCCAGTTTGAAGCCAGTGTTCATGCCGGGGAATGCCCTTTCTGCGGCACGCCTATTGTCACGGCCACGGTGCAGACAAAACCTATCCAGCCCAAATCGCTGCTGCCTTTTCGCGTTGACGAAGCCAGCGCCCGGCGGCAATTTCAGCGCTGGATCAAAGGCCTGTGGTTTGCGCCCAATGCCGTTAAAAAATACGCACGAAGTGACGGCAAATTAACAGGTGTTTACCTGCCTTACTGGACTTTCGACAGCGATACCATTACCGATTATAGGGGCGAGCGTGGCGATGTTTACTATGTCGATCAAGAAGTTCAAGTGATGCGGAATAACCGGATGGTGACCGGAATCAGGAGAGTCCCCCAAATTCACTGGACACCAGTCAATGGACGAGTCAGCCGGTTTTTTGACGATGTATTGATCGGCGCCAGCAAGTCGCTGCCTCGCAAGATTATCGATGCCTTGCAACCCTGGGATCTGGAGCAGCTGATTCCCTATGACGAACATTATCTAAGCGGTTTTCAAAGCGAATATTATCAGGTCGAACTCAGCGAGGGTTTTGACTACGCCAAGCAAGCGATGGACAGCGTGATTTACCGCGATATCGCGCTGGCTATCGGCGGCGATCATCAGCGTATTCATCAGGCTAAAACCCGCCACAACGCCACGACTTATAAACATTGTCTGCTGCCAGTTTGGTCTGCCGCCTTTCGTTATCAAAACAAATCCTACCGGTTTGTCATTAATGGCCGAACCGGCGAAGTGCAGGGTGAGCGGCCTTACAGTTGGTGGAAAATCAGTTTTGCCGTAATAGCGGCAATATTGCTGGCTGGCGGGATTTACTACTACATGGATCAAGCCGGATTAATGCAAAACACTCAGCAAAGTTATCAAACACCGCCCAGAGTCATCATTCGGCAGTATTGAATAGGTCAAGGAAAAAATATTCAAAATCATTAAACCTATAGTGAACTCAGCGCTAAAGGCTGCGTAACAAGTCAATCACCGGACAGAACAGGTCGCGTGCCCGCTTTACCTGACGCTCGGCTTTAAGCTAACGCGGCAATGTGTCCCAGGAGACTGTCCGGAAATGCAATAGCTGGAAATTTTAAACAATAAAGTACTTTGCTGGCTTCTTATGCAACTTACGAGTTAAACGGTCAAACGCGCTAACATGTCCAGGTCATTTTTGCGTTGTTCGACTCGTCGCTGATAGCTGGCCTGATTTTTAGTGCAGACTAACCTATAAGGTCGGCTACTGCGTTCGGTGATGCAATTTACATCACATTTGTGACTCTGGATCGAATGTTCAATATGATTGCGTTTCGCTTCAGCCGCTTTAAATGACCATGTGGATTGAGTCGGACTGTCCAAAAATGCGCGTAATTCGGCGCAATCCTGACAAGTGCACTTAATTTGACTGTCCCGTTGCCAATCAGCAGGCGGTTCTAACACTTCGGCAACCCGCGTGTGCAAATGCATCCGTACAGCATTACGCAAACGCTCTACGACAGGTAAATCACGGCTGATCGCAGTTTCAGTCAGATGCAAGGCAGCTGGCATCAGGATTTTATCCATATCATAGGTAGCAGGCCAGGCGAGCAGGTAATTCAGGGTATTTTCAGCTAAATTGGCATCGATGGCGCTGAAGCCGGTCAAAACATCCGCCACCAAATCGATATTGACGGTTATTCTGGAGCGTTCCCAGGGTTGAAGTTGAGGGAATCGCTCCGGGTCGCCGGGCAACGCTGTGAACAACGCGTGAGCGGCAGCGCCGAGGTTTTTTGCTGAATCTGTTGTTTCAGTCATACCAAGACCGGACAGCAAGGCCGCGCAGGCCTCCGGAGCTCTGGCAGCACTTGTGCTGATGGCCTGTTCTGTCCAGTTCACCACATCAGGCCACGGCAACAATTCTGCGGCTTGCACCAGAGTGGCACTGTTTTCCTTGTGGTAGAAACCGTTTGCAGCGACCATTGACCAAAGGCGCCCAAGGTGCTCACTGTCACGCAAGCGGTACATGGTGTCTAAAAAATCTCGGACAGCGCTGCTTTTGTAAGCGTTTTGGCCAAGGTGTTGAGGTAGCCAGTCGCGCAGCATGTAACTTGCCAAGGTATGCGCCTCACGCCATAAGCCTGTATTTTGGTCGTTATTTCCGGTTTCCCAGCGCTGACAAAAATCATGCAATACCGGCAGCGTCGCACCAAGACCCGCCTGGTTAATAATCGCCAAGTATCGTGCTCGCGGCCAAATGACTAAGGCCGCACGGCAATAAGTGCGTTCAAAGGACGCGCCCTCATTGCCGGTGGCTTCATGAAATTGAACGTCATCAGGCTCCATGTCGTCGAAGGCCTCGGGCGGGCAGAACTCATTGGCGCTAAATGGCAACGTTGGTAATGGCGACGGCTGGCCATCAGTCCGCCGCCATCCGGAAACCGTTTCCATGCGATCGATAACTTCGCCAACTTCGAAATCGTCTTCATCCCAATAGCGTCCGCTTCCTGCATAGTCAGCACTGCCGCTTTCTTCTACAGACACCAGGGCCAGATGGATTTCACAATCGGCTTGTCCGGCTGCTGCGACCAATACGTCAGCTACCGCCTCATCGGCATTTTTCAAGCCATCAAATCCCAATTCTGCCGGAGTGTACGCGTGTTCCAGCAGATAAATCAGCTTCTCCGGTGTCTCTTCATGAACGTCTGTACTGAATTCGGTAGCCCAGTTTCGCAGCAAGCTTGTCACTTTATCCTGCTCCAGGCGGTAATCCGGCGGTTCAGGCAACGGCATTTTTTTGTCGGGGCGCAACAGGTTGTAGATCAAGGTTAGCCGGCAACCTTGGGTGATTGGCAATACTTCATGCACGCAGTCGGCGTAAAAAGCCGCGAAAGCGATTTCGGAAGGATCATCGCAGCATAGATCAAGTTTTACCTGTTGTTGCTGATGTTTTACAACCAACTCACCGCCGCTGTACTCTGAAGGCAACACAATGACCAAGGTAGCAAACATGCCCGCCGCCTTTTCAGTATCACGATGGCTGATGAAAAAACTGCCTGCATCGTATACCAGCAGTTTATACAGTTCAGCCCTGATTTTACCGCTGACGCCTAACCCTATTGCGGCACGGTTGACAATGGCATCAAGATTTTCCTGCCAATGCTTGCCTCTGAGCGTGACCCGATTAGCGTCAATCTGCCAGGTCCGCCGCACAGTGGTATCAACAATCGTTTCTTGACCACGACCATAAGGCGCATGCTCGGCAATGGCAACAAGCTGCTCTGCCTGTAGGGGTAGTAATGGCAAAGCAATTCGGCCCACATCCTCAACTTCCAGGCGAGGCGGGAAAACTTCGAGGGTACCCGAAGCGTAGAAATTACCGGGGCGCTGGACATTTTGCAGGGCCTTGAACAATTGGTCAGTTATCGAAGACATAGTGTCCTTTGGTGATCAAAACGAAAAAGTTGTTGTAATTAGTCAAGCCCGCCTATAGCAGGCAAGCAGATTGATTTGTCAATCGCGAAGAAAACGGAGATTTTACCTTGGTTTTTTGGTGTTGTCGTGTTTTCGTGGTTTTCTTTCTTAAGATGAGGCCTGTGGGATTCACAGCCAGGAAATCCACCTTGGCTTTGAGGGGGCGGCGGCTTGCTGTCGCGAAACCGCCCTACGAGCTGTTCTCTACATGGCCGCTATTGTCGGAACCCAACATAACCCGCATATCAAAGCACTGTACCAACGCTTGCAAGAACGTGGTAAAACCAAGATGTCTGTGCTCGGTGGCGCCATGCGCAAGCTGGTGCATTTGTGCTTCGGTGTACTGAAAACTCGACAACCTTATCAGGCTAATTATGCCATTTAAGGTTGACTTTCAAGACGGTATTTACATGGCTTGCTGAAAGGCCGGTGCGGAATTTTACCTTGGGAATGTCGGCCATAAAAAAACATGCCCAAGACGTTCAATCCAATTTGGGAATTGTAAAGCCGAATTCACTTTCGCTGCGAATCATCTGACTAAAGCTAGTGCAACCACAATAATCTTGCGCCAACTTGGTGACGAGATCGATATCAACTTGTGGTGTTTGTAGTCCGAAACAGATTTCCTTTATGAATTTGCCCGGAATATTTAAGATGCCATGTCTTTTCAGAATAATCCTCGCCTCCTTTTCGTACTCCCAAGCGGGGCTTTTTGTTGATAAATAAATCCTTAACAATTCTCTGACGAATGCTTCTGGTTTCATAGTACAGTTTTTCAGAAACTCCGGCAGAGGTTCAGGGTGGTAGTCAACATTCTGGACGCCCAAAATTTGGCGCCCTTCATTTTGGGGTAAAAGTAGTGAACAGTTCAAACATAAGGCACAACGACCCCTCAGGTTTCCCTGATATTTTTTTAAATCCAGCCTAAAAAATGGTTACGGTTGGCTTTGAGAAATTATCTGTA
>JAGXGJ010000108.1 GCA_024636875.1 Methylococcaceae bacterium
GTCCGTATGAATTTTTCAGGGTTATCTGTGGGCAGTTGGGCATAAGGGGTCATGGCTATCCGTGTTTTCAGAGGTAAGGCCGCTATTTTAACCCTATCAAGGTTTGTCCTATACTGATTATTTAGGAAAGATGTCTATTGATCATCAAACCCATCGGCTTTAGCAAGGACGCTGAGATCAGGGATGCAGTGAAACAGGAATGCAAGCTTGATTCAAAGCTGACTCAGTTCATAAAAGAAAATGCAAATGGACAGTATGCAACTATTGTCTCGGATTCAACTACCGGACCGGCTGATGCACAGGTTCTGACGGTGGAGATTAAAGAGGTGCTGGGCACCGCCGGCGGAGCATGGTCCGGGCCCAAGATGGTATTGATCAAAGGCTCGTTAACCGGAAACGGTAAGGTGCTGGGCGATTTTAAAGCCCGGCGTTATTCAGGCGGCGGGATGTTTGGCGGCTATAAAGGCACCTGCGCCATTTTGGGTCGCTGTGTCAAGACCTTAGGGAAGGATGTGGCGGAATGGCTGGCTCATCCGACCTCTCAGGCTGGTTTGGGCGATCTGTAAGATTATTTTATGACGGTAATTCCTCAGTCATGCGACGTGCTGGTCATCGGCGGCGGACCTGCAGGCAGCAGTGCTGCCACGCATCTGGCGCAAGCCGGTATCGATGTCGTGCTGCTTGAACGCGCTGTATTTCCAAGAAATCAGGTCGGCGAAAGCCTGATTCCACATATCTGGAAATTCACCGATATGAGCGGTGTGTCGGAAAAAATTGAGCAAGAAGGTTTTCTGACCAAGGCCGGCGGCATTACGGTCTGGAATGACAAATTCCACCAGATTCAGTTTTCCGATTTTGGCTATACCCGGCCAGGCTTGCATGTGGAGCGGGACATTTTTGACGCCATATTGTTGAACCATGCCGAAAGTTGCGGAGCCAGGGTGTTTAACGAAGTGGCTGTCAAAAAAATCGATTTCAGCGATAGCCAGTGCCCGGACATTTTTTACACGGACAAGCGCGGTTACAGCAATCAGGAAGGCGCTATCCGGTGTCAGTATGTCATCGATGCCAGCGGTCATAGTTCTTTTTTGGCCAGCCAATTCAAAACCCGTCAGACCATCAGTTCGCACCTGAATTTTTTATCACTGTGGGGCTATTTTGAAAATGCCCGCTTCGTCGGCGTCGACCGGCAGAGCCATGCGAGTGACGCTCTGGGGAGCGTCAAACCGGTGACCTTTGTCATGTCGTTTGAAGAAGGTTGGGTCTGGCATATCGTGTTGCGGGAGAAAACCAGCGTCGGCCTGATTGTTCCAACCGAGCGCACCCGAGGGATGGACCGGCAGCAGCGCGAAGTGTTCTACAGGCAAACCTGCGCACAGCTGCCGTATTTAAGCAAACTGCTGGAACCTGCGCGTTTTATCGAAGGCTCGCTGCAATTCCGGCCGGATTATTCCTATTATTCCCATAATGTCTGCGGCGAAAACTACTACTGCATCGGCGACGCCGCGGCTTTTGTCGACCCCATCTTTTCCCACGGTGTGCAAAACGCCTTATACAATGCCGCAGCCGCGACACTGGCGATCAAGGAATCTCTCAAAAATAAAAAACACCGGTTGCGTTACAGCCAGCTGTGCGAAAATCGCATGCAGCAGTTTTACGGCTTCTCAAGAGCCTTGTCACTGGGTGATTTCGGCTGCAATGGCGTCAACCCCGGGCTGGTGAAAAACCTGATGAAGTCGCTGCCGCCGCTGGAGCTGGAGCTGATTCTGCTCGCCTCGGAAATGACCAATCGCTCGGAAAACTTCCGCCATCTGGCCCGGGAGGCGGGTGTATTAGGGCAGTTTGAAGAAAACTTTTCCGGCCGGAAGAGAGAACCGATTACGGCGTTAGAGTTTTAAAGGTAGCTGGAATCCCGGTAGTGCCTACAAATCAATGCAGGTTGATTTTTATCAATGATATTCTTTAAAGCTGCCATGCTTACCGAATAAATCACAGTAACCCGTTTCAGAAAAACGATGTTTGCCTTTCGTACGGTAAAACATCTGTCGAGCAATTTCATCATTTTTGGTCGTGTATACGCCGTCTTTAGTTATGATGTTATCCAAAGATTGATGGCAAGGACAGTCGGGTCCTGGACAAAAAAGTTTTAGTTCAGTATCAAGTTTAGATATAGGAGCCAAAGTTGGTAAAGCGACCTTTGTAATACCCTCACCCTAACCCTCTCCAAAAGGGAGAGGGGACTTTGTGTCGCTTTACCAACGCCGGACTCTATAGTTTAAGGTTCATGGCATGTGTGCAAGTTTTTTGTTGCTGCACTATGTCAATAATCTCTGAACATTACCACCTGCATTGTTTTGTAGGGACTACCGTCAAAACAAAGTGCGGAATATCGACTAAACAACCATTTAAGCTATACTTAAACAACATTGATTGAACTTTGGGATTTTATAATTGCTCCATATTGGCAATGGTTTAATGAAAAGGCTGATGCTAAAATGGAAAGTTTTCAATCGGCATCAGTTGCTATTTGCTGTCAATCAGTACTGATTTTTTAAATCTATCTATTGTTCTATTGTCCCTGAGAATTTTATCTTAATGAAAATCCGTAATCTCTTTCTTTTTTCGTCGTTATTGCTCGCTTTAATGAGTAATGCTGCTTATGCCATTACCTATAATTTACCGGAAACAAGCGGCGATAGGGTTGTCGCCTCGTCCGACGGTAATACTGCATCGATAACGGTAGATCATGACCAAACCTTACTGGATGTGGCTAGACAGTTTAATCTGGGACAAACAGAAATAGTGACCTTGAATCCCAAACTTGATCGCTGGCTTATTAAAAAAGGTACCGTTGTACGTTTACCCAATAGACGAATTTTACCGGATACACCTCATGAGGGTATTATCTTAAATATCGCTGAATACCGCATGTATTATTACCCTGCGGATCAACCAGGCATTGTAAAATCATACGCCCATGGCATAGGCAGGCAAGATTGGAAAACCCCGTTGGGCAAGACCAAGGTCGCCAGAAAAGTGAAAGATCCATCATGGCATCCGCCGGAATCAATAAGACGTGAACACGCCGCTAATGGTGATCCTTTACCTGCTGTCGTACCGCCTGGCCCCAATAATCCTTTGGGAGCTTATGCGTTACATCTGTCCTTACCCGGAGAATATCGAATCCACGGTACCGATGTTGATAAAATCTATGGCATAGGGATGCAGATAACACATGGTTGTGTGCGTATGTATCCAGAAGACATCGAAGCCCTATATAATTCCGTACCCATTGGAACTCCTGTGTATATAGTCAAGCAACCCATCAAGGTTGGCTGGTTAAACAATATTTTGTATATCGAAGCCCACCCGGATCTGGAAGGAGAGGAAAAGAGTCAGGATGAACGTTATGCTTTGGCTTTGACGCTTATTCAAAAAGCCAATAATGGAGAACTGCCTGAGTTTGATCAAGTAGCGTTAAATCAGGCGCTTAAAGACCTGGATGGAACACCGGTACCACTTTATGAAAGATTTCCCCGACTGGAAGAGAAGTTATCAGCGACTGAACCAATGCCCGTGCCCGTACCTGTAACTAAAACCCTAAAGCCGGCGCCAATACCTGTAGCTAAATATAAAAAACCGGTTCCGGTATCGGTAGCCAAGAATCAAAAACCAGGATCAGTTGGAGCAAATAAAAGCAAGAAAAACACGCCAGCAACTGCTAACAAAAAAAAGAAGCAGGAATCAGCAACAGCAAGCAAGAAAAAGAAACAAGGGGCGGATACGGTTAGTAAAAAGCAAACAACAGGTTCAACAACCGGTTATTATCGTGGGACTTAAATTTCAGATTCTCGCAATATAAATAGATTTAACGTTCTTTCTTTGATAAGTTCACGCATCCAGAAAACGACGCCATGCATTTATGGAAGTGGAGATTTCCTAAGTGCTGAATATTTAAAAAATCGTTTAGTGCTGCGTCGTGTTGTAGTGACAATTGTGTTCTCAATAACATTTATAACTATCAATTTTTACAAGCACATCTCTGTGCTGCACTAGTCCAGGTCGCTCAGGTATAAGTCTTCAAGCAGTTTTCTTTCAGCAGGAGTTAGAAAAATCCGCCCATAATTGTTTTCAGAACGGACAGTTTCAGCAAGCTGCTGTCGTCGATCAGGCAAGCGTCGTTTATCGTTGCGTCTGTCTTCTTTACGACGATTATATATTGGACGATCCAGGTGATTTTGTTTTATATATTCCAACCACTCCGGTGTGCCAAATTCGTATGGAATTTTACGTCGCTCGGTTATGCGTTGAGTTACTGATGACCGCCGCAAGGTTTTTCGCAATTCAATTATGTTCATTATTTATGGCTGACTCCAAAGTTACTATTACATCGTTATATGCAAGATAGATAATAAAAGACGTTTTCCTAAAATACAATAAATTTAATTTGGAAGAATCCTTATTCGCATAAGTCTGCTGCGTACGAAATATCTTAAAGTGATCTTGCCAAGCGGTGCAGCGCTTCGCTGCCATGATTGAACAGCGGCCACCCATCACCTGTTAGAACGGCTTTAATGCCGGGTAAGTCGGCAATGCACTTCACTGATTGAATAGCCTTGGCTAGATCAGTGAGTTTTGCTTCCGGCAATAAACATAATTCTCCACCGATATGACAACGGATTAAATCACCCGTTATCAGCGTAGTATGCTCCAAAAGCAGCGCGAGTTCTCCGGGAGTTTTTGAACCATGAAGTTGATATGCAATCAAGCCAGGAACAATCTCTTCATTATCATGAATCCAGCGTTCGCAGGAAATAGGAAAGGTATCTTCTTCACCGGCCGGACCATAAATCACAGCGCCTGTGCTGCTTGCTATATGCTCAGCATCCCGACAATGGTCGCTATTGGTAATGACGATGAAATTGACTCCGCCCAATCTTTGCAGGTGGCTGTGGTCATGTTGTGACAACGGCAAAGGGTCAATCAAAACATTGCCGCCTTCACGCACCCAGAGCACGCTGTGAAAATCCAGATTGCGTTCATTATTGAATTCTGACCAGCCAAATAAATCTTTTCTATGTAATTGTTTCATTTGAAATATCCTTGACTAATTATTATACACACTACTCTTTATCAACAAGATAAGCTTGAAGTAACTCTTTATTTTTGTGAACTTTTCGGCGGCTCTCGGCATTATTCAGAAAGTGCTGGCATGTTTTCGCATCGGCATGAACCCAACTGGTAATTTCAGTGAGAGAGCGAAAACAGCCCAAACAAATATCATCAGTATCCAGACAACAATTTCTTATGCAGGGTGAAAATAGTTGGTTTTGATTTGACTTCATCAATTTTTACTGCTTATAAAGCTTCTGTGTTAAATGGCTATGGATTAAGTTATGCTGTTTTCTATACTATAGCAACCACCCTGAATGGAATTCAGAAGACTATATATTTAAGTGGCATAGTCGATTATAAACCATATATGCGTTTGCACTGACAGGTATCATTATGTATTTAAAACTTTTGAGAAGAAAAACCGTGCAAGTTACAGGTCTAAAACCGATTGATCTTTTGCTCATTCTATTATTCACCATCGTGATTTTTAAACTGTCCAGTTTATATTTCAGCGTTAATACCGATGATGGCAACTGGGCACAATTCAAGGTTCAGCATCACTGCAAATTGCGAACAACCGAAACAGGAACTCAGCGATTAAGTTGGGAATGTGATGATGGCAAAATTTATTATCGTTGGCGGCAACAACGCTAGTTAACGGCAGCAATAGCCTTCAGAATGAGTCTGGAATATCAAGCTTTCTATAACGATTTTAGTGAGATGAATCCCTTTAATCATATAAATCCCAATGCTGTTTCCTGATCAATTCCAGGCAAAGCCGTAGCTCTTGTTCCAATGCTCGATCGGTGCTTAAAAACGGGCTATGTTGACGCAGTTGTTCAACGGTAGTTTTAAGCGCAGGACTTAAAACCTCCCTATTGCCGCGAAGTTCCACACCCTGAACAACGGCTAATAAGACGGCGGCAGCGACTTGCTCGGTTAATTCCAGTATGCGGATGCAATCCCGTGCGGAAATGGTACCCATGCTGACCTTATCCTGATTGTGGCATTCGGTCGAGCGGGAAAATACGCTGGCGGGCATGGTCAGCTTAAGCGCTTCTGCCGTCCATGCCGATACAGCTATTTGCAGAGCTTTAAAGCCGTGATTAAGCATAACCATATCGGCGGTTGCACCGGAAAGATTGGCTGGCAGGCCATGATTGAACTTGGGATCCATTAACTGCGCCATTTGCCGGTCCATTAAATCGGCCAGATTGGCTACCGCCGTTTTCAGGCTGTCCATCGCAAAAGCAATATGTCCGCCGTAAAAATGGCCGCCATGTAAAACATGTTCGCCTTCAGCATCAATAATGGGGTTGTCGTTGGCACTGTTCAATTCATTTTCGATAAACTGCCGCAGCCAGGGCAATGAATCTTCCAGCACACCAATAATATGCGGCGCGCAACGCAGGGAATATCGATCCTGCAAGCGGCTATCGTGGCGAGGCGCGCTTTCGGTTAACTGCAAATCCGAGCGTATGCGCTCAGCGACCTGATTTTGTCCGGGATGAGGTTTAACTGAAAACAATTTCTCATCAAAGTGATAGGCATTTCCTTTTAAGGCAATAGATGCCAGGCTGGTGATGCGCGTGGTCAATCGGGATAAGTATTCGGCTCGCTGGTAGGCAAGACAAGCGATACCGGTCATGGCTGCCGTACCGTTCATAATCGCCAGTCCTTCTTTGGGTTTTAGCGTCAGCGGTTCTATGTTTAAACGGGTAAAAACAGCCTGTGTTGCCAGTCGTTCACCCTGATAAAGCACTTCCCGCTCGCCAGCGAGAACTGCGGCTACATAAGAAAGCGGGGTTAAATCGCCGCTTGCACCAACCGAACCTTCCTGGGGGATAAGCGGCAGAATATCCTGCTGCAGCAATCCCGCCAGTCCTTGCAATAATTGATAACGAACTCCTGAAAAACCGCGTGCCAGACTGGTTAAGCGGACTGCCAGAATAGCGCGTGTTGTCGGTGCATCAAAATGCTTGCCCAATCCGCAACCGTGAAAAGTGTATAAATGTTTGGGTAATTCCTCGACCAGATCAAGTGGAATAGACACCGTGCAGGAATCACCATAGCCCGTGGTCACACCATAAACAAAGCCTTCTTCTCTTAATAAGGTGTCGATAAACAACGCGCCCTTATCGATCCTTGCAATAAATTCAGCTTGTTGACTTAACTCAATGTGCGCCTGTTGCCGGGCGATTAAACAAATATCTTCGATAGTCAACGGCTTGCCATCGAATACAACCTTATTTACTATCATTTACAATACGCCAGATCAAAAAAGTTAAACCATTGTAATGGCTCTTGCAAACAGACATATTGCAAACGACTCGCATAATCACTGTATTGAATTTTCTCGCTCATAAACTTTTTTGCCTCTTCGCCAATAACCCGCTCCGATTTTACTTTCATCCCATTCAAACATTGTCTTGTTCATGGGCTAAAATATAAATTATGTATGGCAGTTGTCCATACTTTTGTATGTTAATAAACTACCATCCGCCCTGAACTATGAATCCCCATTTTTGAACTGAAATTAAAATACAACTTGCCCGACGATGCCTTCCAGTTAAGTACGAGTTTAAGCGCTGCACCTGGCTGAATCACCTTGACAAATTTAATAACTTCCATATGTAAAAACGGTTTATCCAGGGGAAAAAATAATTTGCCGAAATGTTCAGCCCAGGCAATCTGAACTACTCCAGGCAATATCGGATAGCTGGAAAAATGATCAGGAAAATAGATCAAATCTTCAGGCACCTTGAGCTTCAGTTCAACGCTATCGCCAGACTTTTCAATTCCGAGGACACAGGGGAATTTTCGAGCATCCATGTCCAGCAAGTGTTTTAAAACAGGTTGTTCGATTTTGCCCTCGGCAGTCAGCAGCATCCGTTCTAAAAACAACCATTTTCTGGGCAAAACCACAGCATCGAAGTATTGGTAAAGCGCATTACGCAGTTGTTTGATTAATGATTTTCTACCCTTGGTTTTTAGGAACTGTATGCCGTCCTCTGTCAAAACAATAACCGCGCCGACGATGTCCCTGTGCTTCGTTAACATCAGGGTAAAAGCTTCCGCTACCCAGGACATAGCCATTAAGCGTTGTTCCAGCTCCGTCAAGGACAAGCGTTTTTCTTCAATTTTAACTATCCTGTCCCGCCGCCCGTGCAGGATAAATCGGCCATCAGTTTGTATACTGATTTTATCATCCAATCGCAATCCTGCCTGGTCAAAAAAATAAGGTGAATGCAAGTACCAGACATCATCGATTTGTGTCAGTGACATGCCCTCAAATAATGTCCAGGCAGAGTCTTGCTGCCGCCATGCAATACCGCCGCTCTCGGTACTACCGTAGATTTCTATGACCTGCTGTCCACTTGAGGCTAGAATTTGCTGCGAGAATTCATGCTGTAAAATACCACCGGAACTGAAAACTGCGCACAAACGTGCAATACCATCCCAGGGAGATCCGCAATCCAGGCGTTTCAAATGCGCGGGACTGGCAACCCAGTAAGCTGCTGTATCCTGAGCTTTCTTTACAAGAATTTCAGGATTGATGTAACAGTCGCTATGAAAACATCGTCCTGCCGATAACGGCCATAACACCCGAAACAACAAGCCATAGATATGTTGATGACTGACTGTTGCCAAAGCCGAAGCATGGGCCAACTGTTTACCCCATCTTTTCTCCAGTGTTTCTAATTCAAGCTGAAATTGCATCAGCTGCTTGACAACCGGCTTGGGCAATCCTGTAGAACCGGAAGTAAAAAGCACCAGTCTGGTTTCTGTGAGATCAAGCGGCAATAATGACAGGCCGGAACTTTCTGTTGATTCCAGGCAATAATCAAACGACCTGCCTGCATCCCAATCGCCTGTTAACTGACAACCCAGTTGCTGAAGTTGCAGCGCTGTGCCGGGTCGATTATTTCCAGGTATCCAGACTTCCTTGCCAGCATGAAGAAGAGCAAACAGCATCACTGCAAAAGGATAGGCATCTTCGGTAAATAAAGCATACCGTTGAACAGGTTGCGACTGGAGTCTCGCAACCCAGGACTTAACTGCCCCATAAAATTGATCTGCATCATAATAGCGCCCGGCATGATAAGCAATCGGTGAAGCTGCCAGTCTTCTTGTGGTCAAACAATGAGACAGTGGGATCAACTCATCGAACATGTTTCTGGGTTTTCATCCTGATTATATATTCCCCTCCCATTAAAATTCCCACCAAGAGATAGGCTATCAAGCCGTTATATATACTCCAGACTTCAAAACTGCTCCAAACGGCTGTTGCGAAAGCTATAACGCCGTTGACAATAAAAAACCCGCACCAGACTTGAGTGACACGTCGCGTATAAATTACGCCTTCCGGTGGTAAATCAGGGTGTTGTAATCGGGCCAATCGTTCAATCAGACTGGGCGGCGACACTAAACTCCATGAAAAAATGATCAACAACACCCCACTAACCAAGGCCGGATAAAACCGTAAGCTGACAAGATTATTACTCCATAGGGCAAATCCAAAATACAATAACCCAACCATTAGCAATGGCCTGCTCCAATGATTGTCGGAATAACTGGTGACCAGCTTGACGAAAAGCAACACAATCAAAATACCTGCAATTTTCCAGGGCTCAAAGTAATTGGCGCCAAAATAAAGTGCCAAAGGATAAAACACGGTAAAAATTACTGTAACGCCGTTTATTAAAATGCGCATGTCACATCAATGCTGTCGAAATGGATATCTTCATACAAAAGCGCCTCCAAGGTATAGAGTCCGACGTTGGTAAAGCGACACAAAGTACCCTCTCCCTTTGGGAGAGGGTTAGGGTGAGGGTATTACAAAGGTCGCTTTACCAACTTTGGCTCCTATAATTGTCTGCCACTGAATTTCAAATATTTCTCTCACTACAGAAAGTCTGATATCAGGAAGATTCAGACAAATCGCGCCATGGCCGATTTATCAAGCCAGTTTTTTATATTTGAGTCGATGTGGATTATCTGCATCACTGCCCAGGCGTCGATGACGATCGGCTTCATAATCTTCATAGTTGCCTTCAAACCAGACAACCTGACTGTCGCCTTCAAAGGCCAGCATGTGCGTTGCGATTCTGTCCAGAAACCAGCGGTCATGCGAAATTACCACAGCACAGCCGGGGAAAGCGAGTAAGGCGTCTTCCAAGGCGCGCAGGGTTTCCACATCCAGATCATTAGTCGGTTCATCGAGTAACAGGACATTGCCGCCGGTTTTCAGCAGTTTGGCTAAATGCACACGATTGCGTTCACCGCCAGAAAGATTGCCGATACGTTTTCCCTGGTCTGCACCTTTAAAGTTAAAACGTCCGACATAAGCCCGTGATGGCGTTTCATATTTTCCTACAGTAATCAAATCCAGCCCATCGGAAATTTCTTCAAAGACGGATTTTTTCGGATCCAGGTCATCACGCAACTGGTCAACGTAGGCAAGTTGGACGGTTTGCCCAAGTGTCAAGGTGCCTGAATCGGGTTTTTCAAGACCTGCCATCATACGGAATAGCGTTGTTTTACCGGCGCCGTTGGGGCCGATAATGCCGACGATGCCCCCGGGCGGCAGTTTAAAGCTCAAATTGTTGATTAAGAGCCTGTCGCCGAAAGCCTTGTTGATGTTATCGGCTTCAATAACGACATCACCCAAACGTGGACCGGGTGGAATATAAATTTCATGGGTTTCATTGCGTTTTTGCACATCGGATGACGATAGTTCCTCAAAGCGTGCAAGCCGTGCCTTGCTTTTGGCATGGCGGCCTTTGGGATTGGAGTGTACCCATTCCAGCTCTTCCTTCATGGCTTTTTGGCGGGAAGATTCCTGTTTTTCTTCCTGCAGCAGACGATTGCTTTTTTGTTCCAGCCAGCTGGAGTAATTGCCTTCCCACGGAATACCTGAGCCTCTGTCCAGTTCCAGAATCCAGTCGGCCACATTATCCAGGAAGTAACGGTCATGCGTTACTGCGACCACAGTTCCTGGATAGTCGTGCAGGAACCGTTCCAGCCAGGCAACCGATTCTGCATCCAGATGGTTGGTGGGTTCATCCAGTAACAGCATATCGGGATTAGATAATAACAACCGGCATAACGCCACCCGGCGTTTTTCACCACCCGATAATTTGGTTAAATCGGCATCCCAATCGGGCAAGCGTAACGCATCAGCTGCGACCTCGAGTTTGCGATCCAGATTATGGCCATCACAGGCGTTAACAATGTCTTCCAGGCGCGCCTGATCGGCGGCTAATTTATCGAAATCTGCATCCGGGTCGGCGTAAGCGGCATAAACCGCATCCAACTGTTCCAAGGCTTTCTTGATTTCAATGACCGCTTCTTCAACATTACCGCGCACCGTTTTATTGGGATCGAGTTGTGGTTCTTGCGGCAGATAACCGATATTAATGCCTTTTTGCGGAATGGCTTCGCCTTCTATTTCCTTATCGATGCCCGCCATGATTCTCAGCAGAGTTGATTTACCCGAGCCGTTTAAACCCAGTACGCCAATTTTTGCGCCAGGGAAAAAAGACAGCGATATGTCTTTGAGTATGTATTTTTTGGGAGGGACAATTTTGCCGACCCTGTTCATTGAGTATATGTATTGCGCCATAGTTTGTTGTTAATCAGTTTCAGGTTGATAGAGAGTACCATAAGAGTTGATAACAGGCGAGGCTGACTTTGCACACCAGCTACTCATCCAAAGACTGGCCGGATTAGCATTGTAAACCGCGGAGTAAACAACACTCGATGCTAGAATCGGGGATGGCTTTAATGCAATGGAACTGGTAACACAGGTTCATATCAGCAAGGTCTTGCTCATGAACCTGGCATTAATCAGATTAAATTCAGAATCGAGTAGCCTTTGCCGGTAACATACCAAGGAATCTACCTGGATTGTGGTTATAGATTAGATTTGTTAGTTTCAGATGAAATTATTTTGGCATTAAAAAGTGTAGAGCAGTTGCAGGGAGTTCACGAGGCACAGCTTTTGACCTCTATAACGCTGGTGGACATCAATCAAGGCTTCCTAAACAACTTTGGCACCCTTCATTTTCCAATTAACAGTTTAACAAAATTTCCCCAGGTGTTGTGATATGCATTTAGAGCAATCACATATTAAGGAGAAGATCATTAAATTTACCCGCCGCCCCGATCTCGATACTCAAGCCCGTATAAA
>JAGXGJ010000109.1 GCA_024636875.1 Methylococcaceae bacterium
AAAAGAAATTGAAGCGCAGATGCGAGAATTATATAACCGTCTGCCAGAGAAAAGTAAACGCTTATATGCAGGTGTCGAAGCCTTAAAACTTCTTTACGGTGGCATCAGCTATATCGCCGAACTTTTTGGCTGTTCGCGAGATACCATATCGGTGGAGATTAAAGAACTAGCCGAAGCAGAAACTTTGCCCAAAAACCGCAATAGGAGAGCAGGTGGAGGTCGGAAGCTTACGCTTGAAAAGGAACCTGATATTAATGATGTTTTTCTGACTTTAATAAAAGAACATACAGCAGGCGATCCGATGGATGAAACGAAAAAATGGACAACAAAACCTGTGCTAAAATTGGCTCTTTATTGGCTGAAGAGGGTTTTAAAGTCAGTCGTAATATCGTCAGAAAACTATTAAAAAAGAATGGTTATGTAAAGCGTAAGGCCTTGAAAAATAAGGCGACTGGTGGGCATATAAATCGTAATTCTCAATTTGAGAATATTGCTGAATTGAGAGCTTTATATACTTCTATGGGCAATCCTATCATCAGCGTGGACACCAAGAAAAAGGAGCTGATAGGTAATCTATTTCGCGAAGGCAGGGTCTATACTACTGAAACAATTGAAGTTTATGATCATGATTTTCCGTCATTAGCTGAAGGTGTTGCCGTGCCTCATACGCTTTATGATATTAAACGCAACGAAGCCTATGTCAACATTGGAACGAGTCGTGACACCAGCGAGTTTTCCTGTGATTCGATTCGTCACTGGTGGTACACCTATGGCATCCTGTACTATCCTCTGGCAACATCCATTTTATTGCTGATGGATGGCGGCGGTAGCAACTCATCCAGACACTCTATTTTCAAACAGGATTTGCAGGCATTAGTGGAAGAAATAGGCATTGAAATACGGATAGCGCATTATCCGCCGTACACGTCTAAATGGAATCCCATTGAGCACCGGGTATTTCCTCATATTACTCGCGAATTATCCGGTATGATTTTAATCAGCCATGTATTTATGAAAGAGTTAATAGAAAAGACAACAACAAAAGCGGGATTAAAAGTCTTTGCCTGTATTTTTAACAAGGTTTATGAAACGGGCAGAAAAGTTGCGGAGGGCTTTAAAGAATCAATGCGAATTGTATTTGATAAGCATCTGGGGCAATGGAATTAATGTCGCTATGCCTGAAGCGGCAATTTTATAAGTTGCTCAAGTTATTTCGTGCTCGTTCCTAATCAAGTTATTTCATGCACGTTCCTTAGCAGAAGAAAAGGCAGGTAAGAATCCATTAATATGGCATCAATCAGACAACAAAATATAGTATAGTAGACCCCATTTTTAAGACAATAGTTTAAGCCGTTCGCTCTGACATGAGGATATGCGAAATGAGTGAAGCGAAGAAGCGAAAGAGTTCAAGGCGAAGGTAGGTCTGGATGCCTTGCGAGGGGTGAAGACGGTCAACGAGATTGGTCAGGAGTACGGTGTTCATCCAGTGCAGGTGGGGGGAAAAAAGAGATCCAGGAACAAGCTAAAACGCTGTTTGAAGGCAAGCGAGGCCCCAAGCCGATGGCGGGCTACCCTGAGCCGGAGCTGCTGTACAGCGAGATTGGCAAGCTAAAGGTAGAACTCGACTGGCTTAAAAAAAGTCCGGGATGAGCCTGTCATGATGCGGCAAGCGTAGATAGACCCAGGGGATGTGGAGGCCATAGTCCAGCAATGTGTTCTGGCTGGCGTATCCCGCGCCATGGTCTATGCGCTAACCAAGCCCCGTCCGGTCGGTGAAAGTGATCTGCTGTTCTGTCGCCTGATCGACGAGGAATACACACGGCATCCGTTTTATGGTAGCCGCAAGATGGTTGTTTTCCTCAAGGGCTTGGGCCACACTGTTTTAAGGCATGATTTTATCGGCTTATAATCACGCGTAAATCAGATGAAATCATCTTTTTGTGTTATGGTTTGCCATGATGTTTTTTCCGGAATACCACGCCAGTGTACTCAGTTTAAAAATTCAGCCAAGTATTGATTTTTGCACTTTTAGCGGAATTCCTTGCCGGAAATTGCTTAAAATAAACAGATAAAGAAATCTCTTGCTAATAAACCTGAATTTTCTATTTGCGGTGAAGACTTCGATGAAAAAAGCCTCCCGTTATTTGTTATTAGCGAATGTTTTAAATTCTTGACCCATGACATAGCTACGCGATACGCCACATCTTTAATATCATTATCGCAAACACGGTAATAACCAACACTGATGAACACTATGAACACTGGAAAACCAGCCTTATTGCATACCTTATTGTTTTTTCTCATGTTAATGCTGGCCAGTGTGCCTCAGAGCCTGTTCGCTGCAGACATTGATGTCTCGGTAGATAGGAATCCTGTCAGTCTTGATGAGTCTTTCCAGATAATCTTTACTGCGAACGAGTCACCTGACGATGACCCCGATTTCAGCCCATTGGAGCAAGATTTTTCCATACTCAGCCAAAGCAACAGCAGTAGTTCATCGTGGATTAACGGACAATCAAGCAAGACCATTCAGTGGACCCTCAAGGTAATGGCCAATCACGCAGGCAGCCTGGTTATTCCGCCAGTGAAGTTTGGTAATGATGTCAGCCCGCAGTCATCTCCCATTCTGGTTACTCAAACGTCTGAGAATAAAGCTGTCAATAGCAATGAGGATTTGTTTATAGAGGTTGAGGCGACACCGAAAAATCCCTATATACAATCTCAGGTGATTTATACCTTGCGATTATTTACAAAAACCGACATCACCCAGGCCAGATTGAATGAACCGGAACTGGCTGATGCGGTGATTGAAAGATTGGGTGAAGACAGTAATTATAATACGCAGGTCAACGGTGTGAATTATTCGGTAACCGAACGAAAATATGCCATATTTCCGCAAAAAAGCGGCCAGCTAATGATTAAGCCGCTGGTTTTAACAGCTGAATTAGTAGATATTAACAGCCCCGGTTTTAACAGCTTTTTTAATTCCCAGATAACCAAAACCAAACGAGTTGAATCAAAAGCGGTAACACTGGATATAAAACCGGTGCCGGCATCTTTTACCGGGCAGCATTGGCTGCCGGCAGAACAACTTGTTTTGAAGCAGGAATGGTCAGGTGATATTCAACAAATGAAGGTCGGGGAACCTATGACCAGAACGTTGACATTACTGGCAAAAGGTACAACTGTTGGACAGTTGCCCGAGTTAAATACTACAAAAATCAATGATCGATTAAAAGCCTATCCTGACCAACCGGTTTTAAAGGAACAGAAAAAACCCGATGGTTTAGTGGCTTTCAGAGAAGAAAAAATTGCCCTGATTCCTTCAAAAACTGGCACTTATACATTACCTGCCATAGAAATCCCCTGGTTTAATATAAAAAGCCAAAAAATTGAAGTTGCCAAAATACCCGAAATGACGATAACCGCAATGGCAGCTGCGGGGGCTCAGGCGGCGGCAATCGCGCCGGTATTAACTGCTCCTAAAATTGAATCAACAACGAAAATTCAACCACAACAAAATAACAGGTGGCTATGGGTTTCGATCTTTTTAGCTTCAGGATGGCTGGCGACACTGATTTATTTCTTAACTAAGCGTTCTTTTAAAAAACAGGTTATCGAAATCGATGACGCAGAAATGAGCTTGAAAGAAACTATTAAAAACTTAAAAAAAGCGTGCCACGAAAACAATGCTGTGGCGGCTAAAGTTGCCTTGCTTGACTGGGGCCGGCAAAAATACAAGGTCACAAATCTGGGCGCAATCGCAGTATTTTGCCATGCCAGATTGAGGGATGAAATCCTGCATTTGAATCAAATTTTATACGGCAAAAAAGGGGAGCAGTGGCAAGGTAAAAAGCTCTTTCAGGCGTTTACCGAAAACAAGGCCAGAGAAAAAATAGCGCGTACCGATGATAACAGTCTTGAACCGCTTTATCGTTTGTAAAGGCAGACGAGCGGCGCAGCAGGATGGGTAGCGCTTTTCTGCATATTTACACTTGGCGACTTTAGAAGCTGTCTTGCATGCTAATCCCACAATCAGGAATTTGGCATTGTTATCACCAAAAGGTGCAACCCGGCGGGCGTGATAGTCAGGGTATTTCTGTTTTGTTTCACTTCGCCCAAAAAATTATCCAGGCGTTTGCACTTCCGGCAATCCTGATCGAATATTTCTTTTGAATACATATTTATCGTATTGAATTGCGATGATTAAATCAGATAATTCGTTCGCCCCGGGCCAGCTTGGGCAAATTACCTTCCAGACCCATTGCGCTGCGCATGACTTTATTTTTAGCCGGTGAAATCCGCTCAGCCAAGCCCAGGCCCAGGTTGCGTAAAAATTTTACCGGCAAAAAATCATTGCTGAATACCTGATAAAAAGCATCCATTACAGTCATCATTTTCAGGTTTTCTTTGCGGCGCAGCTTTTCATAGCGTCTTAAAACGGCCGGATCGCCGAGTTCAAGGCCTTTTTTACAGGCATCGATTATCACTTCGCCCAGTGTGGCTGCGTCCAATAGACCAATGTTAACCCCTTGTCCTGCCAGAGGATTAATCATATGCGCGGCATCACCGACCAGAGCTATGCCGGGTTTAACATAGTCCTGCGCATGCTGCCGTTTTAGAGGAAAACTTGCCGCCCCCAAAACGCTGTTAACTTTGCCCAGGCAATCAGGAAACGTTGCAACCAGTTCATCCCTCAATTGTTCAAGTGATAAGTTTTTTAATCGATTAACTTCATCGGCTGAGTTATACCAGACTATGGAGCCATAATGTCCGGTTAATGGCAAAAACGCCTGCGGCCCGCTCGGGGTAAAACGCTGCCAGGTTATATCCTGCTGTCCATAGGCTGTTTCAATATAAAGGACTAGAGCATGCTGTTTATAATCCCAACTGGTTACGCCTATACCCACTGTTTGTCTGATTCTGGACTGGCCGCCATCGGCTGCAACCAGAACCCTTGCGGACAATATTCGACCATCACCCAGTTCGACTTCGTTAATTTTTCCAGCTGAGTAATTAATTTTAACAATGCTCGCAGGACAAATTAACTCGACATTGTCAAAATCCTGTAAGCGCTCCAGTAACGCCAGTTGGGTTATTCTGTTTTCAACAATGTAACCCAGTTCAGGATAGTTAATATCATCACTGCAAAATTCAGTGTCACCAGCAGTTTCCCAAACTCGCATTCTGCGAAAGGGGCAAAAACGCCGGCTAACAATGCCATCCCAGGCGCCTACTGTTTCCAGTATGTTTTTTGACGCAATGCTGAGCGCCGAAACCCGCAAATCATGCGGCTGATCGGATGCAAAAGGTGGTGGCTGCGTGCTTTCTACAACCGCCACTTTTAATAAACTGCCGCCGAGGCTGCAAGCAACAGCAGCGCCAACCATACCGCCGCCTACGATTACAACATCAAAATTTTCTTTCATAATTAACCAACAATAATTAATGCGAATTCACATGATAAATGTAACGTTTTTTTAAAAGCCAGATGGTGTTATTTTAATTTTACCGAAACAAAAAAATATAAATTTTGTCGAATCCATTTGTTTAGTCATCTTCCTTCACGAAGAAAGATACCATATTTGTGGAATGAATAAGCAAAATACCTCCCTGGTGATGCAGCTAAAGAAACAACCTAAAAGAAACATTTTGTAAAATATTTGCTTTATTACTCAGGTAAATTTGGTACTGTAGTAAATTTGTAAATAGATAAAATTATGAAGTCCTCGTTTAAACAGTGTTTTCGATTAGAGAGGAGTCTCTAACATTCAAAATAGCCCGGTTATTGAGAGGGAATTTTTATAAGTCCCTCTCACAATAAATTCATGACAACTGCAGCACAGTTGTGATTGGTTGATTCTACTTTGTCACACTAAATTGAAGCCTCGTCCTGCTCGCCGGGAGCGGATATCCGGCGAATTGAATGACAATCTCAGGCTAGTCTATGGCGGAATGACAATCCTTGAAAAATTGATCGTGCAATTTGACAAAGTAGAATTAAAATGGCTTGTAAAAGACTGCGTGACAGGGCCGCTTGTCGTCTTTATAATTAAACAATTTTGCCCTTTGTGCTTTCTGATCAAATCATCAGTGCAGGTGCAGAGCGAGGGTTCGTAAAGGGAGGATAGCAACCCTTTTGTAATATTCTTTTAGGAGGTGACCATGAGTCAAAATACGCTACCAACCAGGCAAGGTCTATATGATCCACGCAATGAACATGATGCGTGCGGGGTGGGTTTCATCGTTCATATAAAAGGCCATAAAAACCACGCGATTGTCAGTCAGGGTTTGGAATTGCTTAAAAATCTTACACATCGCGGAGCAACCGGTGCTGATCCAAACGCTGGCGACGGCGCGGGAATTTTGATTCAACTGCCCGATGCTTTTTTGCGTGCAGAATGTGGTAAACAAGGCTTATCACTGCCCTCTGAGGGAGATTATGCGGTAGGCATGGTATTTTTGCCACGCGACTCGGATGATCGAGCGAGTTGCGAATCGCTGTTTGCCGAAATCATTGCCCGGGGAAAAGCAGTGCTGTTGGGCTGGCGCGATGTACCCGTTGATAATAATGGCTTGGGCGAATCAGTAAAACAGGTTGAACCGGTTATTCGGCAGATTTTTATCGGACGCGGTCAAGATTGCGCCGATCAGGATGCCTTCGAGCGCAAGCTATTTGTTATCCGCAAGCAGGTAGAAAATGCTGTCTGCGCTTTGAATTTGAAAAATGGCCACGCTTTTTATGTGCCATCGTTATCGTCCCGTACTTTGGTTTACAAAGGCATGTTGCTGGCGGATCAGGTAGGCACATTTTATCCAGACTTGAACGATGAACGCATGGACAGTGCCTTGGCATTGGTGCATCAGCGTTTCTCTACCAATACCTTCCCGACCTGGGATTTGGCGCAGCCTTTTCGGATGATTGCTCATAATGGTGAAATCAATACCTTGCGTGGCAACGTAAATGGCATGGCGGCACGCCGGCATTCTATAGCGTCCAAAGTATTGGGCGAGGATGTTCATAAACTATGGCCGTTAATTGCCGAAGGGCGATCGGATTCCGCGTGTTTCGACAACGCCCTTGAATTATTGGTGGCAGGCGGTTATTCACTCGCCCACGCCATGATGCTGCTCATTCCTGAAGCATGGGCCGGTAATGTCCTAATGGATGAAAAACTGCGGGCGTTTTATGAATACAACGCCGCCCTGATGGAACCCTGGGACGGTCCTGCGGCAATCGCCTTTACTGATGGTCGTCAGATCGGCGCAACTCTGGATCGTAATGGCTTGCGTCCCGCGCGCTATCTTGTCACCGATGACGACTTCGTCATTATGGCGTCGGAAATGGGTGTACTGGAGGTGCCGCAGCATAAAATAATCAAGAAATGGCGTTTGCAGCCTGGCAAAATGCTCATGATCGACACCGTACAGGGGCGCATTATCGATGACGCGGAATTGAAGGCGGATTTGGCGGCTCGCCATCCTTACTCCGAGTGGCTGGACAAGACACAAATTTTGCTATCAAAACTTCCCCCGGAAATTTCAGCCATGGCGCCGGATCCAGGCACCCTTTTAGACAGGCAGCAAGCTTTTGGCTATACCCGGGAAGATATTGAATTTATCCTGAAACCGATGGCGCAAACAGGACAGGAAGCCATCAGTTCAATGGGTATTGATGCGGCGTTAGCGGTGTTGTCTCAACGTCCGCGCCTGTTATACGATTATTTCAAGCAAGGCTTTGCCCAGGTAACCAATCCAGCTATAGACCCGATCCGTGAGGAATTGGTCATGTCCCTGGTTTCGCTCATCGGCCCGCGCCCCAACCTGTTAGGTCTGGATGAAGGTGGAACGCATATGCGGCTGGAAGTTGAACAGCCCATCCTGACCAATCAGGATCTGGAAAAAATTCGCCGGATCGAAACACGCACGGGTGGTGTGTTCAAGACAAAAACCTTATCGCTTTGCTATCCTTCTGATTTGGGGGCAAGCGGCATGGAAGGGGCGCTCGATAAGCTTTGTCTTGCAACCAAGCAGGCTGTTGAAGACGGCAATAATATCCTGGCGCTCTCTGATCGTGACCTGGACGCAGCACATGTCGCCATCCCGGCACTTTTGGCAACATCAGCAGTACATCACTACCTCACCCGCGAAGGCTTGCGCACAAAGGTGGGTTTGGTTGTCGAAACTGGCGAAGCGCGCGAAGTTCACCATTTTGCGCTGTTGGCGGCCTATGGCGCGGAAGCGGTAAATCCTTATCTGGCGTTTGACACGCTCTCCGGGTTTTGCCAGGACGCGTCTGGCCTCTCGGTATGTGAAGCTCACAAGCGTTATGTCAAAGCCGTTTCTAAAGGCTTGCTGAAGGTAATGTCCAAAATGGGCATTTCAACTTATCAGTCTTATTGCGGTGCGCAAATTTTTAATGCCATCGGTTTGGCGGAACCATTCCTTGATCGGTATTTTACCGGCACAACCAGCACTACCGAAGGCGCAGGTTTGCCGGAAATCAGTGAAGAAACCCTGCGTCGTCATCGCCTTGCTTTTGGCAGCGCACCGTTATATCGCGATGCCCTGGATATTGGCGGGGAATACGCTTATCGCATACGCGGTGAAGCGCACGCCTGGACATCCGCAACCATCAGTAAATTGCAACATGCAACGCGCACTAATAGCCCTGAATTATATGCCGAATTTTGTCGTTTAATCGATGAGCAGAGTGAAGCACTGCTGACTTTGCGCGGGTTAATGAGCTTCAAGGAAGAGCTAAATCCGGTGCCATTGGACGAGGTTGAATCGGCTGCGGAAATTGTCAAACGTTTCGCAACCGGGGCAATGTCGTTTGGTTCGATTTCCTATGAAGCACACACTACGCTGGCGATTGCGATGAACCGTATCGGCGGCAAATCCAATACCGGCGAAGGCGGAGAGCTTCCAGAACGCTTTGAGCTTTTGCCGAATGGTGATTCCATGCGCTCAGCGATCAAGCAGGTGGCTTCGGGACGTTTTGGTGTGACCACTGAATATCTGGTCAATGCTGACGATATCCAAATTAAAATCAGTCAGGGCGCTAAACCCGGGGAGGGTGGACAACTGCCCGGGCATAAAGTCGATGCCGTTATCGCTAAAGTGCGTCATTCCACACAAGGCGTCGGGTTAATATCACCGCCGCCGCACCATGACATATACTCGATTGAAGATTTGGCACAGCTGATTCATGACTTAAAAAATGTCAATCCCGTAGCCCGCATCAGCGTGAAATTGGTGTCTGAAGTCGGTGTGGGCACAGTGGCGGCGGGTGTTTCCAAAGCCCATGCGGATCATGTCACCATTGCCGGCTACGACGGCGGCACTGGCGCAAGCCCGATGACGTCGATCAAGCATGCTGGCTTGCCCTGGGAAATTGGCCTTGCGGAAACGCATCAAACACTGGTGCTCAACAAGCTGCGCGGACGCATTGCCGTGCAGGTCGATGGCGGTTTGCGTACCGGGCGTGATGTCATAATCGGCGCCTTGTTAGGGGCGGATGAGTTTGGCTTTGCCACTGCGCCTTTGATTGTTTCAGGTTGTTTGATGATGCGTAAATGCCATCTAAACACGTGCCCGGTCGGGGTTGCGACACAGGATCCTGAACTTCGCAAGAGGTTTACCGGACAACCCGAACATGTTGTGAATTATTTCTTCATGGTCGCCGAAGATGTGCGCAAGTGGATGGCCAAGCTCGGTTTTCGCAGCTTTAACGAAATGGTTGGACGCTCGGATAAATTGGACATGCAGCGTGCGCTTTCGCATTGGAAAGCGCAAGGGCTTGATTTTAGACGGATTTTCTATAAACCCGAAGTCGACAGCGTAACTGCTGTCTATAACTGCGAACGCCAAGAACACGGTTTGGAGCAGGCACTGGATCATGTTTTGATTGCAAAGGCGCAGCCAGCTCTGGAAAACAGACAGGCAGTAATAATCAACACGCCCGTTCGTAATGTCAATAGAACTTTTGGTGCGATGTTATCCGGCGAAGTCGCCAAGCGTTATGGGCATAAGGGCTTGCCTGACGATACCATTGCGATTAAAGTCAAGGGCACAGCCGGCCAAAGTTTCGGTGCATTTTTGGCGCAAGGCATCAGCATAGAACTCGAAGGCGAAGGCAATGATTATGTAGGCAAGGGCATGAGCGGCGGACGCATCGCTATTTACCCGCCTAAAGACTGCCCTATTGATCCTGCCGAGAATATTATCGTTGGCAACACGGTACTTTATGGTGCAATCAGCGGCGAATGTTATTTCAGCGGCATTGCAGGCGAACGTTTTGCAGTACGTAATTCGGGAGCTATCGCTGTGGTCGAGGGTGTAGGCGATCATGGTTGCGAATACATGACCGGTGGTGTCGTCGTCGTGCTTGGAAAAACCGGGCGTAATTTTGCAGCCGGTATGTCTGGGGGCGTGGCCTATGTGCTGGATAAAGAGGACAACTTTAGCCAACTGTGCAATTTAGCCATGGTTGAACTTGAACCGATTCCAGCTGAAGATGAAACTCTGGAAATCGTAGCGCACCAGGGTGGCGACATGGAAACGCATGGACGTGTTCATATCATGTCGGATATGACCCGCCATGATGCTCAGCGCTTGAAGCATTTGATTCAAAATCATAAACGCTATACAGACAGTCAGCGTGCGCAGCATATTCTGGACAATTGGAATGATTATTTACCGCGTTTTATTAAAGTGATGCCGGTTGATTACCGCGCAGCACTTAAAGAAATTCAGGCTCAAGCAGCACTTAAAGAAATTCAGGCTCAACAAGCGTCCGTGACTGCGTGATCGTTTTTTTTAGAAGGTATTGAAGATGGGCAAACCAACCGGGTTTATGGAACTACCTCGCATTGAACGGCGCTATGAAGCCCCGAGTGATCGTATCCAACATTATCGAGAATTTACGCTAGTTCCCAGCGATGCTGAGTTGGCACAGCAAGGAGCCAGATGCATGGATTGTGGCATTCCTTTTTGCCATCCAGGATGTCCTGTCAATAATATTATTCCGGAATGGAATGACAGGGTTTATCGCGGCGACTGGCAAGAGGCGCTGGAGATTTTGCATAGCACCAATAATTTTCCCGAATTTACCGGCACTATTTGTCCTGCACCTTGTGAAGCGGCTTGTACACTAAATTTGACAGATCAACCCGTGACCATTAAATCGATTGAACGCGCCATTATCGATAAGGGTTGGGAAATGGGCTGGGTAAAACCGCTTATTCCAGCGCAACGAACTGGCAAGCGCGTAGCAGTGATAGGTTCGGGACCTGCGGGAATGGCCAGCGCCCAACAGTTGGCGCGCGCAGGCCATGAAGTCGTTATGTATGAAAAAAATGATCGCATTGGCGGTTTATTGCGTTATGGCATTCCCGATTTCAAGATGGGCAAACATTTAATCGATCGGCGTATCGCGCAAATGCAAGCTGAAGGTGTCAGATTCAGGCCTAACAGTTTTATCGGCAAAGATATTGCTGCACAAAAAATCCTCGCCGATTACGATGCGGTAGTATTAACAATAGGGTCTGAAAAACCACGTGATCTGGAAGTGGCAGGCCGTAATGATTATCAAGGCGTATATTTTGCGATGGATTTTTTGCGCCAGCAAAATAAGCGTGTAGCGGGCGATACCATAAATGATGATGACGCAATTTCTGCGAATGGCAAGAATGTCGTCGTTATCGGCGGCGGTGATACTGGTTCTGACTGTATAGGCACGTCGATAAGACAAGGTGCGATATCTGTCGTTCAACTCGAAATTTTGCCGCAGCCGCCAGAAAAGGAAAATAAATCAATCACCTGGCCGAATTGGCCCAACAAATTGCGCAGCACTTCTTCACATGAAGAAGGCATCAAGCATCGTTACTGGAGTACCAATACCAAAAGCGTTACCGGTAAAGACGGCGTAATCACCCAACTTAATGCTGTAGAAGTGGAATGGAAGCAGGAAGGCGGGCAATGGAAAATGAGCGAAAAACCTGATAGTTCATTTACGCTGGCAGCGGATCTTGTATTGTTGGCGATGGGCTTTGTTCACCCGGTGCATGAAGGCTTGTTGCAGGAACTTGGCGTTGAACTTGATGGGCGCGGTCAGATTAAAGCCAACGAAAAGCAATACAGCACTTCTGTCGATAAGGTTTTTGCAGCCGGCGATGGACGGCGCGGACAATCGCTGGTGGTCTGGGCGATACGCGAAGGCAGACAGGCAGCAAGAGCAGTGGATGAATACCTGATGGGAGCTTCAGAGCTGCCAAGGTAATGGTTTTTGGTAAAGTTGTGCAGGGTAGGGCGAGTGCTGATGCAGTATTAGGCGCGTACTAGGATTTATTGAGTTTGCGTTGCAAGAGGCAATATAAGGCTATTTTTAAGGGTGCTGATTCCAAAAAATGTCATTTATTTTTACCATGAAGGACTTGAAGATAATACTGTATTGACTTCATGCGTGATATGGAGACGATTCATACACCATTATTCCCTGAATAGGAGATTATCATGTTAAAGATTTTTTTGACAATTGTCATTGCCCTGTCAGTGAGGGATGCGCATCGACCCGCCCGGTTCTTTATCCCAACGAGCATTTCAACGCCGTAGGGTCAGAGGCCGCGGAACATGATATCGCGAGCTGCATTGATCTCGCAGAGTCTGCCGGTGCCGACTCCGGCGGCAGCGACGCAGGAGATGCGGCAGCCAGGACCGTTGGAGGTGCTGCCGTCGGTGCCGCATCGGGTGCCGTAGGAGGCGCGATTGTAGGCGCGGCGGGCTCCGGATCGGCGATCGGAGCGGCCTCTGGCGCGACCGCCGGACTGCTGCACTGGATATTCAGCAAGCCCGAACGTAGTCCTGCCTTTGAGAACTACGTGAACAGATGTCTTCAGGAGCGCGGGTATCAGCCCGTTGGCTGGGACTAAACGTTCATCACCCGCGCGATGGCTAATCCGCTCGCGCTCCGGCAAGGAGCCGCTTGCTGATCGATTTCGCTTTACTCTATCGATCCTGCACTCTGAAGAAATATTAAAGACATCATCTATCTTCATCCAAAGGTGCAGCTCAGGTTAACCCATATTTAACACCACCCCCCTAAATTTAACCAAAATCAAGCTAAGAGGCTTATGTAAGTTATTGATTTTCTATATAGGCAACTGAGTCTATAAGTTATTTTCATTTTGTAGGGCCATAATAGTTCTTGCTCCCTATTGCGGATTTATCCAAACTGCGCTATTTTTTTGCGTCATGTATATCCGTCGAACTCATACAAACAACTCGTCCACGGGTGAACGTTATTAAACCTATCTGTCAACCGGCCAAGATAATTGTCGTCAAACCGGACAAGATAATTGTCGCCGAACAGCAAATGGCCATTTATCGTGCGTTAAAAGTGAACCAGGCACCCGGAGGTATCAGCAAAACCATCGTCTAACACACTGAGACCAGACGCTATTTTTCAAGGTGTAGCGCCACACGAAGATTTTTTATAACACAAGATGTTATTTTTAAATGGATATTAATTGTATGTGTTAAATATGGGTTAGGTTCGCTGGCCAAAATCGGTGAAAACCTTTGGTACGTCGATACTTATAGGAGCCAAAGTTGGTAAAGCGACCTTTGTAATACCCTCACCCTAACCCTCTCCCAAAGGGAGAGGGGACTTTGTGTCGCTTTACCAACGCCGGACTCTATATCTCGGTGAGTGGGTTGCGTTGTTGAGCTTTTCCTCTGCGGTACTCAAATGCTCCGCATGGGATCGCTGGATTGGCTGGGATTTCAGGCGCCAGGACTCCTGCCTTAATTTACTGACCAACAACAGCCGTTTTTTGATCCTGCCGAATTGGCATTATCCAAATCTGGCATCAAAAATCCTCTCACTCTGTCTGAAGCGATTGTCCGGCGCACTTTGGCCATCCCCTGTTGCTGGTAGAAACCTTCGTCGATCCTGCGTGCTTTCATGGCACCCTCTATAAGGCGGCAAACTGGCTTTATCTTGGCGATACCCAAGACTTTTGTCGTACGCGACAGGGCTACAGCGCGACCGCCACAGCGCCTAAAATGCTGTTTGTTGTTTTGCAAGCCGGTGCACGCATCGTGCTTTCACGTCCCATTCTCGAACCCCTTACCAAACCGGAACGCCAAAACTCATGTTATCTGCATGTGCTTATCCGCGTGGGTCCGGAGCAAAACTATCACCGCCGACGCTTTATTAACCCAGCGCAAATTCACCGAGTATCTGGTCAATCGCGAGGCCGATTATCACTTCACCGTCAAAAATAACCAGCCCACGTTACGCGAGAATATTGCCCTGTTCTTCGAGAATCGGCAAGAGCCGGATTTTATGTAGCGCAAAAAATGCGCGAATTGATTCAAAACACGCGACTGGTTTTCGATTACCTTAAGATGATGAAAAATTCTTGTACTGCTGGTTGCTTGATGGGGTGGAGAACAAATTTACCGTGACCCTTTTATGCCAACATCAGCGCATTTAGGCCAGTCGTCAATTCGTAACTTCTATATGAGTCAAAACAAAGATTAACAGATTCTCACATGATAAGGCGAATTCAATTTCGAATGTTTTAGCGCAGTAAATTACTCGTCAGTCGTAAGTTTTGCCCAATTTGACATTGATTAAAAAACATGTGATTTTCTCAACAAAAGGAGAAAAACACATGCAAAATCATATTGACGAAGCGTTGAAAGAATTTGAAAGCGTTTTTTCGAGACATAGCAGTT
>JAGXGJ010000110.1 GCA_024636875.1 Methylococcaceae bacterium
GCTTATATAAATAGCATTGTCAAGGCTCCATTCAAAAAATATTTCTCACAATTAAACTTCCTGTTTATTCCAGGGCTCGTCCAACAATCGGATAAGATTGTGGTTCGCTACGCTCACACAATCTATCCTTATTCGTTGGGCGAAAGCGTGTTTTGGGAATGGCGGGATAAAGGGGCTTTACTTGCCGGACTTTGTGATTTCGCAAGGATAAGAAACAGAACGTTATCGTGTGCGCAAAACCGTTTGGAAAGCGATTAAAATTACCTGTTACGATTTAACCCTCACGCGCGGGTCAACCAAGGTGTAGAAAACCCGTAAGCCGGATTCGCGCTAACAATTCGCCGTAAACGTAGCGCACACGCTCGAACTCCGGCAGGAATTATCCAAACCACGTTGGCAACGCTTATCTACCCACTGTTTTATCTGTAAATGGTGGGCAAATGATCAATCTGTTTTCTCACGCTATGCACGGTAATCCTAATCCAAGCGCAGAGTTATGGATGCTGTATTTTGTCTGCAATCCAGCGCTGCCACAACAGCTCGGTGGATGGGCAGGGCAATAGCCGAAACCTATCATAATCAATCACCAATGAGATGGGTTTTGTGTTGCTTTGTCCATCCGAGCTTCAATTCGTCATTCGGCAGACTACGCGGCTTGAATATGCATCTTACTGCCTTGACAAGCAAATTTCGTCCGATTATGCTTGGCTAACATTAGCCAATATGCAAGGTATTACCCATGCAAGTCAACATGCTTGAAGCCAAAAACTGCTTGTCCAGTTTAATCGCCGCTACTGAGCGTGATGAAGAGGTAGTGATCGCCCGTAATGATATGCCCGTTGCTAAAATTGTTAAATATACAACTCCCAAGGTCGCTCTTCCCGATGCCTGGAAGAGCCGGATTGCCTATGCCGCCGACTGGAATTCCGCTGAGACCAACGCTGTAATAGAACGTCTGTTTGCCGGTTTCGATGATGCGCCTGCTGCTTGATACCTGCATTGTCTACGACTGGCTAATGGGCAAAATTAAAGATCGTCCAAGCATCGAACGGCTGAACTCAACTGCAGTGACGCCGGAGGGATGGAACAATGCAATTACTTCGGAACGAAAATAAAATAACTTGAACATCGGCATTTTTTTGGAGCGGCTTCAGCCGCTCCCACGATAACTCCCAATTTTCAATATATTTAGCTACCGTTCCTTATTCAAAGATAACATCAAAGTGTTTTTCATTTATTATCCGGCCTTTTTCGTCAACCACCCTTACTGTCCAATTATGCTTGTCTGTGTAATAAAATATTTGCCGGCTTGCTGTGCGCCAGATATCAGCAGATATATTTATTTTTTTTCTGGAAATGCGGGCGCCATCCAGCAGCCATTCATGGAATACCGTTCTGCCTTTCATGCCGGTTAATTCAACAAAATAATAAAGCTTTACGGGTTTTTTATCGCTGATTTTCAATGGCAAGCTTACTGCGCCTACCGGTTCATTCTTATGAATCCAGTAAGCCAATAGCGCTCTTCGTACATTTTTATTTATCTCTGTTTTCGGCTTAGACGAACTATCATCACTCTTTTCTGGCAAAGCTGCTTGAGCCTGCTGATCCGTTTTTTGAACATCAATTTTGTCAGGTAAAGCCGCCTCGGGTTGCAAATCAGTTTTTTGAGCATCCTCTTTGATAAAAAAGAATATCGACACTAAAACCAACACAACACAGACCGAGACCAGCAATATTCGTTTGACATTCCATACTGTTATAATACCGGGTGCAGGAAGGTTTTTTTTTGGTTTGCTCCCGACTGTAGGATATCGAACCTTGATTTTGATGTTTTTTTTGTCTGCCATAAAATTACCTGATGAGTTGCACGGTCCCAATCTCTTTCCAGTACGAAATGATTATGATGAGGTGGCTGTATTTCCAGATGAAAATGATCACACAAAACATGACTTAACTGCAAGGAGCCGGTGATATTACTTTTATATATACCGTGTACTTGTTGTTATAGGAGCAGACTAACTGGTATTAGTTGGCCGCCAGATGCTGACGACGCGAAAAAACGGCTCACTCGATAGCGAGCAGTGAAATTTTCAGGATTAATCAGATAATGAGTAAAAAAATCAAAACGGCTTTTGTTTGTGATCAATGCGGCGCGGATTTTCCACGTTGGGGCGGACAATGCACCAGTTGCGGTGAATGGAATACGATCAAGGAAGTGAGGCTGGGTTCTGCAAGCGCAGAGCGTAGTAGCCGCACGGGTTACGCCGGAAGCCGATCCGAGTTTAAATTATTATCCGATGTCAGTTTGTCGCAAGCCGAACGCATATCAACCGGGATTTCAGAATTCGACCGCGTTTTGGGCGGCGGCATTGTCAGAGGCAGTGTGGTATTGATTGGCGGCGCGCCGGGGGCCGGAAAGAGCACGCTCTTGCTGCAGGCGATTGCCAATATTGCCGACAGAGCCATCAGTGTATTGTATGTATCAGGCGAGGAGTCGCTTCAACAGATTGCTGAAAGAGCGCACCGTTTGAAGCTGCCGGCAGATAAAATCATGATGCTGATGGAAACTTCGGTGCAGCGTATCTGTGATGTACTGGATGAAATCAAGCCGCAAATCCTGGTGATTGACTCGATTCAGGTGATGCATACCCAAGAGGCGGATTCAGCGCCCGGATCGGTTTCTCAGGTCAGGGAGTCGGCCAGTTATCTGACTCAATATGCCAAAAAGCATCATGTATCCATTTTCATGGTTGGCCATGTGACCAAGGATCAATCACTGGCTGGACCTATGACCTTGAGTCATATTGTCGATACCCAGGTCATGCTGGGATCGACAGACGATTCCCGCTTTCGGGTGTTAAGAGCGGACAAAAACCGCTTTGGCAGTGTCGGTGAATTGGGTTTTTTTGCGATGGACAGTTCAGGACTTAAAGAAGTCAAGAACCCTTCGGCGATGTTTTTAAACAGGGCGGAAAAACCGTCATCGGGCAGCGTGGTCACCGTGCTATGGGAAGGCACGCGGCCTCTGCTGGTGGAAATTCAGGCATTGGTTACTGAATGCCAGTATGGCAATCCAAGAAGGTTGGCCGTAGGTTTCGACCAAAACCGTCTGGCCATGCTGCTGGCCGTGCTCTATCGGCACGGGGGTATTTTTACTGCTCAGGATGAAATTTATGCCAATGTCGTCGGCGGTATTAAAGTGACGGAAACAAGCTCTGATTTGGCGATTGTCGTCGGAATTGTTTCCAGTCTGAGGGATAAGGTCATTCCGCATGATATGTTCTTTTTTGGCGAAATCGGTCTGAGCGGAGAAATCAGACCGGTTGCCAATGGCCACGCACGTCTCAATGATGCGGCAAAACATGGCTTTAAAAAAGCCGTGATTCCCAAGTCCAATGCGCCGAAAACACCTGTTAAGGGTTTGGAGATTCACGCAGTATCTACGCTTTCTGAAGCGCTCGATATTGTTGCCGAGATGTAAGCGGGTGCGAGTTAATTATTGAAACCCTGCAAGAGCGGCTTTAGCCGCGATTGTCTATACAAGTTCATTTCCGGGATACATGGTGTATTTAAAACCCAGCGCTTGTTCCCAGTCATGCAGCATTGTTAGAGTAACATCACTTGCAAGCTTGCCGGCGCCAAGCCCTGGACCGGACTCAGTGCAAGGTTCTTCGGTTAAAATTTTTGCAGGAATCAAGTCACAGCCAACCTTGTATGCAGCCATTGTCCGCTTGTGGCCATCCACAATATAGATAAATCCCTTGCAAACCAAAACGTCTATTGCCTGATTTTCCTGAATGCTGCCGTTATTCGGGAGTTCATAACCTGCGCCGGTAATGGTTTCTACAGGTCGCGTCGGTAATAATTTTCTGGGGGCTATCCACAGGGATGCATATGAACTATGGCTTAACCACTTATCAAAACAGTCCTTGATTTTCCCGGCAATTTCTTCAGGTGAGGTATAGGAAGTATCAATTATCAGGTCATAATTGCTGTATTTTCTAAAATTTACGTTATAGAGCTTGTGGAATCGCTGATCTTCGATCGCCTGACGTTTCAGGTTATTTTCAAGCGTCACTTCCAGAGAAGGGTTGTTCTCATCACTTCGCGATGCGTTAAATACACGTTCAGCGCCCACTACTGGATCAACCGATAAAAACACCTTAAACGCTGCCGGAATAAAATGCCAGGCCAGCCTGGAGTCAAGGATCAAGTGGTCTTTTGTTTTGCCTGTTTCAACAACGTAGGAATCGATTTCATCATCAATGCTTCGATCTGTTTGTGATATTTTGTTCAGCTCCAGCGTTGTCACGCCGCGTCTTTTGGCGATGGCGCGCTGTATGGTTCCAGTTCCGATTATCTCAAAGCCTGTTAGCTGTTTCAGCGCTGCCGCCACTGATGATTTACCGCTGCCGATATCGCCTGACATCACAATAATATTTTTCATATCGATTTAACCTTCCCAGTACCGCCACTTGGGAGCGAACGTAAAAAATATGCTATGGTAGCATTAATCATCGTATTAACGCCGTACTTGTGTGCGCCACAGCTTGGCGCCAAGTTCTGCATGAACAGGCTGCGCTTATAGTTTATAATTGCATTCTTTATTAAAGTTTTCATCGGCCAGAGATCACTGATAGCTTTTGGTATCAACTGGCAGTCAATGGTTAAAAACACCTCATGCAAGAAATAAATCCGATTAAAAATAAAATTGCCGACCTGAAAATCCGTGGAGACGCGCTTAGGAGGTATCTTTGACTTTGATGTCAAGAGCGAACGCCTGATCGAGGTTTTAAGAGAACTGGAAAATCCGAAAATCTGGGATGATCCCGAACAGGCGCAAGCCTTAGGCAAGGAACGCGGACAACTGGAAGTCATTGTTAATACCATTAATGAACTGGAACGCGGTCTTGCCGATGCCGAAGAACTGCTGCTGATGGCGGTTGACGAAGATGATGAGGAAACCGTTGATACCGTTGTTGATGATTTGGCGCATTTTGAAAAAAGAGTGGCCGGCCTTGAATTCCGGCGCATGTTTTCAGGCGAAATGGATGCCAATAATGCCTTTCTGGATATACAGTCCGGTTCAGGCGGCACCGAAGCTCAGGATTGGGCATCGATGATTGAGCGGATGTTTTTACGCTGGGGCGAACGTAGAGGCTTTAAAACCGAACTGATAGAAGAGTCACAGGGCGACGTGGCCGGTATCAAGAGCGCCACGATCAAGTTTGAAGGCGAATACGCCTTCGGCTGGCTGCGTACTGAAACCGGCGTCCATCGCCTGGTCAGGAAATCGCCGTTCGATTCTGGCAATCGCCGTCATACCTCGTTTGCCTCGGTGTTTGTATCGCCGGAAATTGATGACGATATCGACATCGACATCGACATCAACCCCGCCGATATTCGCGTGGATGTTTATCGCGCCAGCGGCGCAGGTGGTCAGCACATCAACAAAACCGAATCCGCCGTGCGTATGACCCACAACCCGACCGGGATTGTCGTGCAATGCCAAAGCGACCGCTCGCAGCATAAAAATCGCGATACTGCGATGAAGCAGTTGAAAGCCAAATTGTACGAACTGGAAATCCGCAAGCGCAGTGAAACAGCTCAGGCTCTGGAAGATTCCAAATCGGATATAGGCTGGGGCAGCCAGATTCGTTCTTATGTGCTGGATCAATCGCGCATCAAGGACTTGCGCACCGGTCTGGAGACAGGCAATACCCAAGCGGTTCTGGACGGCGATCTGGATCAATTTATTGAGGCCAGTTTGAAGAGCGGGTTGTGATCCCAATCCGACTATTCTTTTAGAATATCAAAACCCAAATTCATATGAAAATAGAAGCGTTGCGCGTTAAAAACTTTAAAACATTTAAAGATATTAAGCTCACTAATTTGCCAGCTATTTCAGTGTATATTGGTGCGAATGGCACGGGAAAAACCACTTTGTTCGATGTTTTTGGTTTTTTACGAGATTCCCTGCAAGATAATGTTAAAGTTGCTTTACAAAAACGCGGCGGCTTTAAAGAAGTTGTCACGCGTGGCGAAACAGGACCGATTGAAATTGAAATTAAATTTCGTGAACATGATGAGGGAACACATAGCCCATTAGTCACTTATTCGTTAACTATTAGTTTAGAAAATAATCAACCTGTTGTTGAACGAGAAATTCTTAAATATAGGCGCGGGCAAAAAGGCAAACCTTGGCATTTTTTAGATTTTAGCAAAGGTAAAGGTGATGCCATTACAAATGAAGAAAACTATGCTGATAAAGAATCTAAAGAAGAAAAAGTACAGCAGCAAGTTGATTCTCCCGATATTCTCGCTTTAAAAGGGTTAGGGCAATTTCAACGTTTTAAGGCCGCCAACAGCTTTAGGAGACTGATTGAAAGCTGGCATGTTTCAGATTTTCATATCGGCGATGCCAGGCCTAGCCAAGAAGCTGGTTACGCTGAGCATCTTTCGACACGCGGCGAAAATATGCCATTAGTCGCGCAATATCTATATGAAAACCATCCAGGTATTTTTAAACATATTTTAAAGAAAATGGCAGAACGTGTCCCGGGAGTTTCCAAAGTTGAAGCAACGAATACCGATGATGGTCGTATTCTTTTGAAATTTCAGGATGGCTCATTCAAAGACCCTTTTATTGCCCGTTATGTTTCTGATGGCACAATCAAAATGTTCGCTTATTTACTATTGCTGCATGACCCTAAGCCACATCCCTTGCTATGCGTAGAAGAGCCGGAAAACCAACTTTATCCCAGTCTTTTTTGCGGGTTAGTGGAAGAATTCCGTGATTATGCGGACAAAGGCGGGCAAGTGATGATTTCAACGCATTCGCCCGATGTACTTAATTACATCGAACTTAATGAAATTTTTTGTTTATCTAAAAAACAAGGTATTACGGTTATTAATCGAGCTAGTGAGAATGAGCTACTTGTTAATTTATCCAAAGAAGGCGATTTACCTGGAGCTTTGTGGAAACAGGGGCTATTTAGCGAAGTTAACCCTACATGAAACAATTGGTGTTTCTGCTGGAAGAAGAATCGTTGAAAGCAATGCTGGATGTTTTATTACCACAAATCCTTCCCAAAGAGATTAATTTTCTTTGCATACCCCATGAAGGTAAGCAGGATTTAGAAAAATCAATTCCACATAAATTACGCGTATGGCAGACTCCTGACACTGCTTTTGTTATTGTGCGTGATAAAGATGGAGCTGATTGTATTGATGTCAAAAAACGTCTAGTCAATTTATGCCAGCAGGCAGGACGTAGCGATAGTTTAGTACGCATAGCCTGCCATGAACTGGAATCCTGGTTTTTAGGTGATTTAGCTGCTGTTGAAAAAGCCTTCAGTATCAAAAAACTGGCTGGACAGCAACGCAACAGAAAATACAAAGAACCTGATAAGTTATCCAATGCGTCGGAAGAACTAGAAAAATTAGTCAAAGGCTATCGTAAAGTCAGTGGCGCTATGAAGATTGCAGCGTACATGACCATTGACCAAAATTATTCTCATAGCTTTAATTGTTTTATTAGTGGTGTTAAGGGTTTTATTAAACCTGGTTAACAACACCTTGTAAGGCAATCACGCATCATTTCCTTATTTTAATTTAAATTAACAAAAATAATGTCAGAAATACAACAAGACGAACAAGAACAAATCAGACAACGGCGTAGCAAATTAAATGAGCTGCGCGAAAATGGCGGCATTGCCTTTCCTACCGATTTTCGCCGCAATGTGGTGGCCGGTGAACTGCTTGCCGAATTCGGCGAAAAGTCCAAGGAAGAACTGGATGCGGAACCGTTGCGCGTAAAACTGGCGGGCCGGATCATGACACGGCGGGTGATGGGCAAGGCCAGTTTCTGCCATATTCAGGATATGTCGGGCAAAATCCAGCTTTACGTGACTCGAGACGCGCTGGCTGAAGGTGTCTACAATGACCAGTTCAAAAAATGGGACATTGGCGATATTATCGGCGCGGAAGGTGTGTTGTTTAAAACCCAGACCGGCGAACTCAGCGTCAAGGTCGATGATATTCGACTGCTGACCAAAGCCTTGCGTCCTCTGCCTGAAAAATTCCACGGCATTGCCGATCAGGAAATCAAATATCGGCAGCGTTATCTGGATTTGATTATGAGTGAGCAATCGCGAAATACCTTTTTAATTCGCTCCAAAGTAGTTGCCTATATTCGCCAGTTTCTGATCGATCGCCAATTTCTGGAAGTGGAAACGCCAATGATGCAGACGATTCCAGGCGGTGCCACCGCGCGCCCTTTCACTACCCATCATAACGCACTGGATATGGGGCTGTACCTGCGCATTGCCCCTGAGCTTTATTTGAAACGGCTGGTGGTTGGCGGTTTTGAACGGGTGTTTGAAATTAACCGCAACTTTAGAAATGAAGGTTTATCGACTCGTCATAACCCTGAATTTACTATGCTCGAATTTTATCAGGCTTACGCTGAATATCAGGATTTGATGGATTTAACTGAAGCCATGTTGCGCGGTTTAGCGGAAGATGTTTTAGGGCAAACGGTGATTACTTATCAGGGCGAGCAATACGATTTTGGGAAGCCCTTTGAGCGCATGACAGTATTTGACTCAATTTTGCACTCCAATCCGAATCTTACCGCCAGTGATATTGATAATCGTGAGTCAGCCGTGGCAGTGGCTAAAAATCTGCATATTCCGGTCAAGGATGGTTATGGTCTGGGCAAAGTCCAAATCGAGATTTTTGAAAAAACTGTTGAAAGCCGCTTGATGAATCCTACTTTTATTACCGCTTATCCGGTTGAAGTGTCGCCGCTGGCAAGGCGTAATAATGATGACCCCCATGTTACGGACCGCTTTGAGTTCTTTGTCGGCGGCCGGGAAATTGCCAATGGCTTTACCGAACTGAATGATGCCGAAGATCAGGCGGCGCGCTTCCAGAGGCAAGTGAAAGAAAAAGAAGCGGGTGATGATGAAGCCATGCACTTTGATGCGGATTATATTACTGCACTGGAGCATGGAATGCCGCCTACAGCCGGGGAAGGCATAGGTATCGACCGTTTGGTAATGTTATTTACTGATGCGCCGTCAATTCGTGATGTCTTGTTATTTCCGCACATGAGACCAAAGGCTTAGGCTTATTGTCTGTCCCGGTCAGCTGCTAACTCTGTAAAGGTGGTTTTAGCCACTCATCGTGGTTAAAATATGGCGCCTTCATCCCCTCTCCTGCATGGATGCAGAAGTTAGAGCAACGCAGGAAGCAGTTGCCGGCAGGGTCAGGGAGAGGAGATTTAACCCAAAAGCCATTGTGCCGTAATCGAGCGCACTTGGGCCTAGCCGCACACACGTTTAACAGGAAAATAACAGCTAAAACAACTGCCTTTGTCTAATTCGCTGGCGATATGCAAGTGAGCATCGTGGCGCATTAGCACGTGTTTGACGATAGCCAAACCCAAGCCGGTACCGTTCACTTTCTTGAGACGCTTGGTTTCAACCCGGTAAAATCGTTCGGTGACTCTGGGAATATCCTCTTTTGCGATGCCTTCACCCTGATCTTCAATTGCCAGCACTATAGATTCTTTGTCTTGATACCAGCGTGCCTTTACCAGCGAATCTTCCGGCGAATATTTGAGCGCATTGCCTAATAAATTTGTGAATGCGCTGCGCAATTCCTGTTCATCGCCAATAATGTGCGCAGCTGTTTCCAGGGTTAACTCAATGCGTATGGAAGTATTTTCCAGAGTATCTCCTTCCTTACAAATCTGCGTGAGTAAAGTGGGCACATCGACACACTGTGATTTTTTCTGTTGCGTTTCCAGGCGGGTCAGCAATAACAAATCATCAACAAGATGCTGCATACGTTCAGTTTGCCCCTCCATTTGCTGGAACGAACTGGTTAATAGCGGCGATTGTCCATCATCCATATCCTGTAAGGTTTCCAGATAACCTTTTAACACCGTCAAAGGCGTTCTGAGTTCATGAGATACATTCGCCACAAAATCCTTTCGCATGCGCTCCATTTTTTTAAGTTGTGTGACATCCTGAGCCAATAACAGGCGCAGCCCTGCGCCATAAGGCACAATCCGCACCTCCAGCGTCATGCGATTATCAACTGGCGACGGCAAGATGACCGATTCCTTGTAATTCCCGGATTTGAGATAACGAATAAAATCAGGATAGCGAATAAGGTTGGGTATTCGCTGACCTTTATCTGATGGCTGCAACCCGAAAACATCTCTTGCCGCTTTGTTCGCCCATTCTATCTCATTATGAATACCCAAAACGACGGCAGCATCAGGTAAAGCTTCCGTGGATTGACGAAACTGGTCAATGATTTTGCCCAGTTTCTTTTTACGGCGTTTTTCATTCTTTTTTATGCGATAAACATGGTAATAAATTTCTTCCCAAATACCGCTTGTCTTGGGATATTTGCTTTTTCCACCTGCGCTTATCCATTTTTCAAAACGGCTGATCTGAACAAGCTGATACATTAACATGCCAAACATCAGCAGTAATACCAGGGGTAAGAAATATCCAGTTATTGCACCAACAATCGCCGTTACCAATAACAGCAATAGCGCCGTAACTATTTCTTTTTGCCAAATACCCATACTGCTCAATCCACCAGTGAAAACCGGTAACCGAAACCGCGTACGGTTTGCACTAAATCTTCCCTGCCGTATTCACCGAGGATTTTTCTCAAACGGCGAATATGCACATCAATCGTGCGTTCTTCAATATACACACTGCGCCCCCAAACCTGATCCAGCAGTTGTGTCCGGCTGTAAACTTTATCGGGATGGGTCATAAAAAAATGCATCAACCTGAACTCGGTGGGGCTTACTTCCAGTTGTTTATCGCTGATACTGAGTCTGTGCTGTTCTGTATCCAGCACCAGATCGCCCAGCACAATTTGCGCCTGACCCTGTATTTTTCCACTTCTGCGTAAAACGGCCCGGATACGTGCTATCAATTCCTTGGGTGAAAAGGGTTTGGTCATATAATCGTCTGCACCTATCTCCAGTCCTCTTACTTTATCCTCTTCCTCACCGCGCGCTGTCAGCAAAATAATAGGCAATTCACGATATACCGGCTCTTTTTTCAAACGTCTGGCCCATTCGACACCGCTGATTCCCGGCAACATCCAGTCCAGCAAAATCAAATCCGGCAAAGTATCGTCCAGGGCCTTTTGCGCCTCTTCCGCATCGGCTGCTGCAATCGGTGTAAAGCCCGCCTGCTCAAGAACCATCATTAACATTCTTCTGATAGCGTCTTCATCTTCAACAACGAGAATATTAAAATTAGACATAATAATTAAGTAAAATGAAAATTGGTCATTGTAGCAAAGTGCCTGTTACCTTTTTATGACAAAGGGAAAAACAGGTTCAAGGTATAAATGGAACACTTTTTGAGACTTATACCGGGAGCAGGACACTAAAATCAGAAGCCCTTGTGGAATACTCCTCTGGGCGCATTATCGAACAATGCGTTGCATTCAGCTTCCAGAATGCCGCCAACGATGCGGCTATTCCGGAAAGCGGTTTGCGCGATCACTTCGGAGGCACGAATATTAATTTGCCACCAATTGTGCTTTTGCAAATAAGGGATAGAGGTTCCAAAGTAAACGCACGCGATGCCTGCCCATTCAATAGCGCCTTGACACATAGCGCAGGGCTCAGCTGTCGTGTACAAATCAAATTCGCTCCAATCTGCGGGATGGTGCAATTCGGCACAACGATTAATCGCCACTATCTCGCCATGAAAAGTTGGATTAAGTATTGATTGATTAAAGCCTTCAGCGACCACATCAGCAGTTTCCCTGCGAACTATGACCGCCCCAAACGGAAACTCGGGTACTTTTAAAGCTAAAGCCATCGCTCTAAGCATGAAATATTCATGGTTCATTTACAATTTTTCCATAAAACTGATGACTAAAGTCATTGATCATTTTTTCCTGGCTCGTCAACGGCGAATACCCCATTCAACCTGAGCGCTTCTGTGGCTGACGACAATTAAACACCTGGGCTTTTGCCTGTATGGGCCTTCTCCGCCGCACTTTTAAGTGCCATAGCATTATCCAGCTGATGATGTCAGGTTCAATTGCCAGGTCAGGATCAGGTTATTGTTTGGGTTGGGGGCTCGCAAGCTCTCCCCCAACCGGGCTAAAACTGTACCTGGAAGCAATGCATGTTTAGGTCTGTTTTAACCATCGTGTTTGACCAGCATAATTAACGATTGGCTTTCGAATCGGGTCATGCTGGTCTTCTCAAATTAACAAAATATGAATCCGAACCCCCGACATCAGATTTATGATGTGTTAGAACGCAATATTTCGCAATCAAGGTTAACAATCCCTTTTTAACGAGGCTGCTTGACCAGACGCAAATAAGGCTTAAGCGTTTTCCAGCCTTCCGGGAACATTCCTTTTGCCTCATCATCGGATACCGACGGTACGATAATGACGTCGTCGCCATTTTTCCAATTTACAGGCGTTGCGACTTTATGTTTGGCAGTTAACTGCATCGAATCCAGCACACGCAGGATTTCATCAAAATTGCGCCCTGTTGTCATTGGGTAGGTAAGCATCAGCTTGATTTTTTTGTCCGGGCCAATAATAAAAACAGAACGTACTGTTGCATTTGTAGCCGCTGTTCGACCCTCTGAGGTGCCGGATTCTTCAGCGGGCAACATGTTGTAAAGCTTTGCTACAGCCAGGTCACTATCGCCGATTAGTGGATAGTTAACCGCACAACCTTGTGTCTCCTCAATGTCCTTCGCCCATTTGGAGTGATTGTCCACCGGGTCGACGCTTAAGCCGATAATTTTGCAGTTTCGTTTTTTAAATTCAGGCTCCAGTTTTGCCATGTATCCCAACTCTGTTGTGCATACCGGCGTAAAGTCCTTCGGGTGAGAAAAGAGTATCGCCCACCCGTCGCCAATCCACTCATGAAAATTAATTTCGCCTTGAGTTGTAGTGGCCGTGAAGTTTGGTGCTTCATCATTGATTCGTAGTGACATATTGGTTCTCCTTGGTATTTAAAATTGTTGTTTGAATAAAGTATCAACGGGGTTTTTATTGCTAACGAGCTATTACCCAGCTCTGAAAAATCTATACCCTTTTTAGCCTCATTTGTCAAAAATAGATTTCAGAACTTTTCGGATAGCCTAACCTTAAGGATAAGCCAATTGACGTCAGGAGCCTTTTGTTAGGTCATGGGTTTCGTAATTTTTAATGATCTTACCCAAAGCCCGAAGAGCTTCGTTCACTTCCCTTGCGCTTGGAAACAGAGCAGCAACATCTTCGTCAAGCTTTACAAGATTGGTTCCTTCCCTGTACCGTTGTGCGTATTTACCTCGAATTCCGTTGGAGAAATCATATTCATCGAGCATATCTGGATCGTTCGGATTAGCCATGACCTTCTTCATACCTCTTTTTCTCGTGTGCAGTTGCCGGACGTGCAGAAATCAGTCGGATAACATCTCCCCGCTCTGTATGAACCACGACAAGTACACGGTGTTTGTCTGACCGCCCAATTGTAACAAGACGTTCCTCGTTCCCTGTGCGTAATGGGTCAGGTATAGTTATCGACAGAAAGTCGGCGAGAACTGTGCTCGCCTCCTCAAAGGTGACGTCGTGCTTTCTTTTGTTTGAGACAGCCTTCTGCGCATCCCATTCAAACTTTAACGGCATGGATTCTCCATCAAGTTCTCAACTAATAGTCGAAAATCAAAGACAAGACTTAACGTCTTTATTCTTCGTTCCATCAAGCTAACAGCATAGCGGTAGCCAATGCTAAAATACCAAAGACAAATAGCATCGTAGGACGGTTTCGCGATAGCAAACCGTCACTGTGCCGACAATGAACACCAGATCACCATCAAATAGAAACGCAAAAACCTCGCTTAGAAAATTCATATCAGCTTTTGAGTATGTACGCTCCGTTTACGGCAGATTGCTAGCGCGAATCTGCCTTACAGCTTTTACCCGACGTACGGCCGTAAAACTTCAGCCAATAGGAAAGCTCCGAAAGCGGCCACCAATACTACCAGCCACTTCATCTTCACGACTATGTCCTTTGTCACTTCCCTGAGAGCAGCAATGTCGTCGGAAAGGCGGCGAATTTGTGATTGGGTCGGCGGGAACGATAGAGACGGCCGAAACGCTTGAGACGGAGACAGTTCTTCGCCTTCGACGGCAGCAGTCAGCGGGATAGAGAGACTGATCGCGGCCACATTTAGGCAAGGTGAGGATGTGATATCCCATTTCATGCTGAATTCATCGGGAAGCTGCATTCCTCTTGCTTTAACCATAATCCATGAGGGAACTCGACCAAGCCGCGCAGCGGCGATCAAGTTTTGAAATTGTACTTTCGGCACCGACACCTCAATATGATACGAGGCTGGAATCAGATGCTCCGGTTCTTCGCCAAAGTACTTCATGGTCCCAATGTCTTTTGGTTCCTCCGGTAGTTCACTCGCTTGCGGACAGAGATGGACGAATCCTTCAAGGCCCTGGAGCTTTTCGCCTGTTGAGATTTTTACTATGTCATCTTCGCTCAACTTTACGCGCAGTCTGAGATGAGTATTACTCTCTGACTTAGAAATCGGATTCTTTGGATCCTGCCCATCCTCATTGAGGGGGGTGCCCATGTCGCCGAAATCCTCCGTTAGCGATGCGCCAATCACGTCGAGAAAAATCATAGTATGCCCAAAGCCATAGGTTGTTTGAGAATTATCCTGCATGTCATCATCGCCACCGGATAGTAACGCCCAACGTTTGACGTGAGCGGTACACAACTGCGCCGCAGACCTTGACGAAGCGAGCATTCGTGTCTCGCCATTGTGTGTCCGATCGACGGAAGGGTTAGGCATCATTTCCACGGCCAAGCCTCGGATTTGACGAAGTCTGGATCAGCGGGTCCCAACACCACGAGGTACTCCGGAGCGCTGAACTGGGCAAACAAACGAAGAATGACGTGAATGTCTGACCCACTAGAGCGAATTTGCATCGCGTGGAGCCCCTTCGCTTCGTTCATGGGCTCGCCGGTCCACGACCCAACCCAGTGCCCAATACACGGATCTTCACCAAGGATAGCCCGGCGAATCGGCGTATTCGTGAACGGCGCGATGCCCAAGGCGTAGACGGCGGCGCCGAATGCGATCTTCGCTAAGGTTCGGGCGAATTCCTCGGGTGAGAAAGTCAATCGTGTACCGACGAAGTCGACGCAGTGGCGAAGACCAACTTCCTCAAACGACGGCCCTGCGATGTGAACAAATCTTAGTTGGGTGGAAATTCTTGGGGTCGGCGGTATCCCAACCAAGACACCTGGCGGTGGAAACAGAGGTGTCGGCAGATACAACGGGAACTCGGTAGGCGAGACATGGATTGTTTTCTGCGCTCCATCTGACTCCAGTACCAAGGGAATATTCGGCGGCCGCTTTTTGGGACGCCGAGTCTGCATCGCAAGGACTGTTCGAATTGCCGAAAGAAGACCTCGAAGGGTGTCCCGTTCGAAACGATGCGTGATGTCAGCGCAGCAAGGACAGCTCGCCCGCAACAATGTCCACGGTCCATTCAATCCGTACGGTATGGCGTGCTCTTTCCCAAGGCTGTCGCCAACGAAGACACAGTAGATGCACTCTCCGATGTCACGTGCATTGCTTGGTATTAGTAGAGATGTCACAATTTCCGCTATGGATGTCTATTAATGATTATAAATTCTTTACATGTATCATAATTTATGGCCTCACAACAAAAATTTTTTGATATAAAGCCCATTTACTAACTGTATATCATCCTGATATGAATATCTGTAGATCATTGCATGGTGGCTATTTCACCCAATAATTTGAAGTTCTGCTTTAAAACCAAAGGCTTGATCACTTGTATAGACACCCATGCACTGAGCAAGAGGAAATTTTTAGAACCTCCCTAAACAATCTTCAAAACTTCCGGCAAAAAAACTCACTTACCAGCATTTGCTTGCGGGCAATGGCGTAGACGGTTCTTCTCTACTCTACCCGTTGTTCTTAGTGTTCTACCGCGAAACCAGGGGAAACCGCTCTGGATGACGGATTGAATCAATGTGCAAATCAACGTCCAAATCGGGCCAATAAAGATGGTGTGACTGTGGGCGCTCGACTTGAAATAGCTGTTCTATCGGAGCCTTGCGAAACCAAGGAAATTCCGAGAACGAGACAAAAAGTTCTTCTTCATCGAGAAGAAGCCAAAAACCATGTTTTGAAACCCCAGATATTTCAACCTGGGAAATGTTTGTTCCAAGCATCCCGAATCTCCTGTTCGTGCGACCTGACTAAATCCTCCGCTTCGCGTATTTCTTGGGAGGATAAGCCAAAATTTTGCGCGAGTTTTATGACGGGCTCTAGCCAAAATTTTGCCTCACCATCGGAATGATAAACATGAACGTGCATTCTCGATTCTTCCCGAGAAAAGAAATAGAACCGGTAACCTCGTTCGCAAAATATAGTTGGACTCATGTTGTCCTAACTAATGATTATAAATTTCCGTATATATACCATAGATTAAGGCCTTAATAACAATAAAATTACCTGATTAGCAAGATGTTTCAGCCGGTGACAAAAGTTCGTCATTCCGGCATGGATGCCGGAGCCGTTAGACCGCGTAAGCGAATCCAGTCACAGGGATGTGAAGCCATGTCTGGCATCGTGCCTTAATAATGCCGCAGTGGTATCGGCAAGTTACCATCCATGGCACTGGATACCGGCATCCATGCCAGTATGACGGTGCTGGCTGAGATTCTTTTCTAATCAGGTAAAATTATGATTTTACCCCGATTTTCTAACTGTATATCATTCGGACTAACTTGATATGACTACCGTAGATCATGGCATCGTGATTATTTCACCCGATTTGACCCGATTATTTGAAGCTCCGTTTTAAAATCAAAGGATTGGTCACTTGTATAGATACCTATGTACTGGGGGGAAGAAAATTTTGAGGAGTTCCTTAAACAATCCCCAAAACTTCCGGCAGAAAAAACTCGCTGACCAGCATTTGCTTGTGGGCAATCGCGTAAACGGTTCTTCTGCCCCATACCGGACGGTTAATAGACGCTTCAACAAGGGCGGACTGTGTCCAGCTAAGGGGATCAATCAAGGCAACATCCATAGCCATGCGTTCCAGCCTGGGATATGAAAAAATTATTTCTCCCAATGGGCGGTTGCCCAGGTGAGATAAAGTATTTTGCGTTGCCTTGATGGTTGCTGCCGGAATAATGGTTCTTGCCAGAATCAGCGGCTTGCTGTTGGCATGAAGCAAGACCTCGCGAATCAGGCTGTACCGGTGTTCGGGGAGTGTGAGCAAGCGCCGTTCGCTTAAAAAAGGCTTGTGCCAGCGCTGAAGCAGGATTTTAACCGCAACGGCATCTCCATAGTAACTGCGCAGACGCTGGGTTAACGAGCCTGATTCATAAGTCCATGATTGAACGTTGCCGGGCAGTTTATGACGCAGGCCTTGACGATTTTCCAGCCATAATGGTTCACGGTTAAATAAAAAACTTTTGCTGGTCAAATTGAACTAAACCTCGGAATACTCTGTAGATGCGCCCAGCCAACGATCACACAGCGGCTCAACGGCGTCGGGCGATTCGATGAAAAATTGATCGCCTGTCTGCTGGATATGTTCCAGCAAATCGGCATCTCTGGCTAAATCGGCAATCCGAAAGTGCATTTGACCGGTTTGACGTGTACCCATGACTTCGCCAGGGCCGCGTAATTGCAGGTCTTTTTCGGCAATGACAAAGCCGTCATTGCTGTCTCTTAAAATTCCCAGACGCTGACGGGCGGTATCCGACAGCGGTGCTTGATAAATCAATAAGCAGTAGCTTTCACTATCGCCACGCCCCACCCTCCCGCGTAATTGATGTAGTTGGGAAAGCCCCAGCCGTTCCGGGTTTTCGATAATCATTAAACCCGCATTAGGCACATCAACACCGACCTCAATAACGGTAGTGGCAACCAGCAAATCAATCTGACGATTTTTAAACGCCTGCATGACGGCATCTTTTTCCGTGCTTTTCAGGCGCCCGTGAATCAGGGCAACACGCACATCCGGCAAGGCCTGGGTTAAAATTTCAGCGGTTTTTTCCGCGGCTTCGCATTGTAAAATTTCCGACTCTTCAATCAGCGTACACACCCAGTAAACCTGCCTTTTCTTGGCCACCCAATTGTTGATTCTGTCGATAACTTCAGCGCGGCGCTCCGCGGGGATCACGCTGGTTACAATAGGTTTTCTGCCGGGCGGCAGCTCATCAATAATGGATATATCCAGATCGGAATATTGCAGCATTGCCAGAGTACGGGGAATCGGCGTAGCAGTCATGACTAATTGATGCGGTCTGATACCGGCCTGTTGACCTTTTTCTCTCAACGCCAGCCGTTGATGCACGCCGAAACGGTGTTGCTCATCGATAATGATCAAGCCCAGGCGATGAAAGTTTACACCCTCTTGAAATAACGCATGAGTGCCGATAATAATGCCCGCCGAGCCCTCCTCCAGGTCCTGTAACACGGCTTTGCGGGCATTGCCTTTCTGTTGTCCGGTCAAAAACACGACTTGCGTCTGAAAACCTTCAAACCAGGCGTCGAAATTGCGTTTGTGTTGTTCAGCCAATAATTCTGTCGGCGCCATGACTGCGACCTGATAACCGGCCGTTAATGCCAGTAATGCCGCGTAGGCAGAAACAACGGTTTTACCTGAGCCGACATCGCCCTGAATCAGCCGCATCATCGGGTGCTGTTGGCTGCAGTCCACTTCAATTTCTGCAATGACGCGATGCTGCGCTCTTGTCAGTTTAAAGGGCAAAGAACGCAGAAACTGCTCTGCGGCGGCTTTATCACCGGTGAATGCAGGCGCTTGCCAGACTTTGGCCCTGTTTCTGGTTTTCCGCAGACTCAGATGATGAGCCAGCAGCTCTTCAAATGCCAACCGCTTTAGCGCGGGTACGCTGCCGTTTTGTAACGCCTCCGTCGAAACCGATTCATCGGGTGCGTGCAGCGTTTGTATCGCTTCTGTCAGGGACGGGTAATGGTATTGCTTTAAAATCGATTCGGGAATCCAGTCTACTAATGTCCCGGGCTCGCTGTTGCAGAGACTTAACGCCTGTCTTACCGCCTTTCTTAGTGTAGTTTGGCTAAGACCTTCCGTTAGCGGATAAACCGGGGTCAATCGGGTTTCTGTAACAAAGTCGTCTGGATTCGAAATAACCTGATAATCAGGATGAACCATTTCCAGGCCGGCAAAACCGTAGCGTACTTCAGCAAAACAACTGATTAATGTCCCCGGTTTCAGCGCATTGTGCTGGCTGGCGCTGAAATGAAAAAATTTTAATGATATAAAACCGGTGTCATCGCTGATTCTGCAAATCAGACTTTTGCGGCCTCTGGGTAAAATATCAATGAATTCAACCCTACCGCAGATGAGTGCGGTCATGCCCGCCATTAAAGAGCCGATAGGATGAACCCGGGTACGGTCTTCATAGCGGAGAGGCAAGTGAAAAACAAGATCCTGAATAACACGGATGCCAAGCTTTTCCAGGCGGTTTGCTGTTTGGGCGCCTATCCCCGTCAATTTAGCGACCGATTGGTTAAGATAATTCACGCTGTGCAGGCTGAAAATCTTAAGGGTTAGGAAGCCGGATATTCCTGCGGCTTCAGACACATAATTGCATCCATTTCCACCTCGGCGTCCTTCGGCAAGGCGGCAACACCAATGGCTGCACGCGCGGGGTAAGGCTCTTGAAAATAAAGCCCCATGATCTGATTGACTATGGGAAAATTAGATAAATCGGTTAAAAAGACATTCAATTTAACAATGTCACCCAGGTCGCCACCTGCGGCTTCTGCAAGCGCTTTTAAATTGTCAAATACCTGGATAATTTGAGCTGCAATATCGCCTTCAATAATGTCCATTGTTTCAGGCACCAAAGGAATTTGCCCTGAAATATAAACAGTGCGGTCAACTTTGACCGCTTGTGAATAGGTCCCGATTGCCTGGGGTGCTTGAATAGTCTGGATGATTACTTTAGTCATATTTGTTTGAGTGCATTTTTTATCATTGGCTGCTGTTGTTTATTAATCAGTGTATTATATAGGCTATTGTTAATGGTTAAAAAGACTTACGCTAAAATGCATGAATTTACTGGCATTTGCTTAAATCTGGCATGGTCATTGTTTTGATATAAAACGGCAATGGGCAGTTAAGAAAAGTCTTGATATTAACCTTTGTATTAACAAAGATATACATTCGCTTCAATCAAACCGGGAGTTATCTATGACCAGCCTCGCTCCACCACCAAACGGCAGCCCCATTACGATGCAAAACGGTAAACTCGTCGTGCCCGATAACCCTGTTATCCCGTATATTGAAGGGGACGGAACCGGGCCGGATATATGGCGGGCCACTGTTCGTGTTCTGGATGCGGCTGTTGCAAGCGCCTATTCCGGGCAAAGAAAAATCCACTGGCTGGAAGTTTATGCCGGTGGAAAGGCCTATCAGCTATTCAACACCTGGCTCCCGGATGAAACAGTTGACGCCTGCCGGGACTATCTGGTATCCATAAAAGGCCCGTTGACTACGCCAATAGGCGGCGGTATCCGGTCATTGAATGTGGCGTTGCGGCAAATGCTGGACATGTATGTTTGCCTGCGTCCGGTCAGATGGTTTCAAGGCGTGCCTTCTCCGGTAAAAAATCCAGCCGCCGTCGATATGGTTATTTTCAGGGAAAACACTGAAGATATTTATGCCGGCGTGGAATTTGAACAAGGCAGTGACGACAACAAACTGTTTATGTGCCTGTTGCAGGAAAACTTCCCCGCGCAGTTCCGTAAAATTCGTTTTCCGGAAACATCGGGTATTGGTATCAAGCCTGTTTCGCAGGAAGGGACGGAACGCCTGATACGTTCTGCCATTGACTATTGCCTGACCAATAAACGCAAAAGCCTGACGATTGTCCACAAAGGCAACATTATGAAATTTACCGAAGGGGCATTTCGTAACTGGGCTTATGCCGTTGCCGAACGTGAATATGCCGGACAAACCTATAGCTGGGGACAATGGGAAAAAACCCGTGCACAGTCAGGCGAATCCGTAGCGAATAAAGAACAGGCTGATGCTTTGGCAAGTGGCCGCATTTTAATTAAAGATGCCATCGCTGATATTGCCTTGCAACAGGTGTTAACCCGGCCAGAAGATTTTGATGTGATCGCCACATTGAATCTGAATGGCGATTATTTATCCGATGCACTGGCCGCGCAGGTCGGCGGTATTGGTATAGCCCCAGGGGGCAACATCAACTATCAAACAGGTACGGCTGTCTTTGAGGCCACTCACGGCACAGCGCCCAAATATGCCGGCCAGGATAAAGTCAATCCCGGATCATTGATCCTGTCAGGTGAAATGATGCTGCGTTATATGGGCTGGTTTGAGGCGGCCGATGCCATCATAAATGCGATGGATGCCGCAATCGCAAGCAAACGTGTAACCTACGATTTCGCACGGTTGATGGATAATGCCATAGAAGTCAAATGCAGCGAATTTGCCGACGTATTGATTGAAAATTTATAGCATATACGGGCGAAGCTCTCCTGAGAAGGGCTTTGACCCGCGGATTCTGCCATAAACAGGTGATCAGAATTCCTTGCGCATCCCCCTCTCCACAAAGAGCATGAGGTTTTGTTTTTCTTCATAATCGTACTACAGGGAGAAATCATAATATAGGAGCCAAAGTTGGTAAAGCGACCTTTGTAATACCCTCACCCTAACCCTCTCCCAAAGGGAGAGGGGACTTTGTGTCGCTTTACCAACGTCGGACTCTATAACTGCTTCCTGATGTCAAAAATAGGACAGTATGTATTTTTGAAAATTAATTGGCTAAATTTAGTTTCAACAAGCTTCCACCCGGAGCCCGTTAATAAATTTACAAGTTCAGACAACCGGAAGTCTAGGATTTTTCATTGATACCGTTTTTCTAAAATTACATATTGAATATGTCATAAAAACAAATAGTTAAGAATTTAATATGCCTTAATCGGGGTCATTATAAAATCCAGAGATTAAGCTTAAC
>JAGXGJ010000015.1 GCA_024636875.1 Methylococcaceae bacterium
AAATAAAAAAGGAGGGCTATCTTAACTTTTAGATAAATTGGTCTGGACAATGGGGATTACTATAATTATAGGTCAACTAAGGTAAAGCGGACATTTCTATTTTGCAGGAAAGAGGACATTTCTATTTAGCGTTGACATAAAAAAAGCTGTTCGTTCATTATGGGATCTTTGAGAAAAGTCAACTCTCTAACGTTGAGTTAAAATTTTGCAGTTATAATCTTTTATTTTATAAAATAAATAATGAAAATTCCTGGCCTTGTAATTCAAATTAAATGCATCAGATGTTTTACACTAAAGACTTTATAGAAACCGCTGAAGGGCTTATTTTTGCCGTAGTAGGGCAGGGTATCGAACGGGGAAAAGTGCTGTGTTTTTTACGCTATGTCAAGGATAGCTCTGGCTGGAGAAAAGTTACGACTGAACCGGCCAATGCCTTCCTGAAGCAGTATTATCCGGATTATCTGTATTATTCGCCTATTCTGGATGCCCATTTACATGCAGTAGACAGGAATCGAATTGTTCAACATCATCAACCCAGGCTGCGCTTGCAACAGATTATGCAAGCTAATCAGCGGGATGCCGTTGAAAGCGACCTGTTTCAGCTTTGTGATTTATTGCGCCAACACGGCCTGGATTTAACACATATAGGTGTTACCGGTTCAATACTGGTCGGCTTGCAAAAGCAAAGTTCGGATATTGATCTGGTTTGTTACGGAAGGACTGTTTTTCATCAGTGCAGAGCAATTACGCGTGAACTTATACAGCAGGGGCAATTGCATGAGTTGAATCACAATGACTGGCAGCAATCTTACCAGCGTCGTTCCTGTGATTTAAGCTTTGCCGATTATGTCTGGCATGAACGGCGCAAAACTAACAAAGCGATAATTAACGGACGAAAATTTGATTTGTCTTGTTCCCATGCCTTGCATGAGAACCTTGATTCATTGCCTACCGAGGCTACAAGCTATCAAAAATGCGGCATGATTACCTTGCAGTGCAAGGTAATCGATGATACTCATGCGTTTGATTATCCGGCTGAATTCAAGATAGATGATGAACACATCGATGCTATTGTCTGCTTTACCGCAACCTATACGGGACAGGCGATCAAAGGTGAAACAGTGGAAGTATCAGGGGCTGTGGAGCAAACGCAGCTTGGCGTTAAGCGTATCGTAGTTGGCTCCACTCGCGAAGCGCACGGCGAGTATATCAAGGTCATTCGTGTTTAAATTAAGCGATTTTTCTGCCGTTATATTTGATATGGATGGCCTGGTCCTGGATACTGAAACCACCTATTTTGCTGCCTGGCAACAGGCGGCAAAAGCCATAGGATACACACTTTCCGAACCATTTTGTCTGTCGCTGTCAGGGCTTCATTATAAAGAGATAGAGCTAAAACTGATGACTTTATTTGAATCTGATTTTGACCTGCAGGCATTTAATCACTTAAGCGGTATCTTTTGGCGTGAACATGTAAATGCCCACGGCATAAAAATTAAACACGGTTTTACGCAGTTACTGAAATTTATTGTTCAGCAGCAAATACCTTATTGTCTGGCCACCAACAGTCGAGCTATTAATGCTTATGAGTGTCTGGAACTTGCTGGAATAAAAGATGTTTTTTCGACCATCATCACCCGCGATGATGTTCAGCAAGGCAAGCCTGAGCCGGATATTTTTTTAAAAGCAGCCGAGATGTTGCAAGCGCCTATCAGTCAGTGTCTGGTGCTGGAAGATTCTCATGCGGGCATCGTGGCAGCATCCAGGGCAGGGGCTTTTTCTGTTTTTATTCCGCCAATATTTCCCGTTGATCCTTTGACTGTTGAACTATGTAATTTGAAGATCAACAACCTGGCATGTCTGCTTGAGCTGACTAAACCTTAGCTCGCACACAGCCCGGTGCGGGCCGGAATAAGCCCGCCGGAGTCCAGCTCATGGCAGATGTTTCCGGCGCTGCGCGCGGTGTACCGGAAACGCAGGTTCTAGCTTGCACTCGAACAGTCTTGTTCCGGCCTGCATGTTAGTTCAACCATTGCCGGCGCAATCGGGTATAATTTACGTACTTTTCTGCAGCAACAACATACCATCAACGTGATAGCTTCATATTCCAAAGTCTCAGTTATTGCTCCAGCCAGACTGCACATGGGGTTTTTTGATTTAAGCGGATCTTTAGGCCGTCATTTCGGTAGTATTGGTGTAGCGCTTAATGAACATGCTACGCGCTTATCAGTGACGAGCGCTGAACAACGCGCCATTACCGGTCCTTCAGCACGACGAGCGGATAAATGCCTGACCCTGCTGTGTCAGGCATTGAACGTATCAGATAAGCTCAATATAGCCATTGAAGCGGCAATCCCTGAGCATGTCGGTTTGGGTTCGGGTACGCAAATGTCGCTGGCAATAGGTTCAGCGCTAAATGCGTTTTACGGTTTGGGACTGACAGTACGCGATATCGCCTCAATTATGGATAGGGGTTTGCGTTCAGGTATTGGTATTGGCGTGTTTGAACAAGGCGGTCTGGTGGTTGATGGAGGCCGCGGCGCCAAAACCATCACACCTCCCGTTCTTGTCCATTTGGACATACCAGGCAGCTGGCGTTTTATTCTGGTTTTCGATAAACGCGGACAGGGACTGCATGGCCAGGAAGAAATACAGGCCTTTAAAAAGCTGCCTCCCTTTCCACAACAGGAAGCTGCGAGTTTATGTTATTTATTGCTGATGCAGGGATTGCCTGCAGTCGCTGAAAATAACATCATTCAATTCGGTGAAGTCATTACCCGGTTACAGCGTTCGGTCGGTGAACATTTTGCCTCCGCTCAGGGCGGCGTTTTTACCAGCCCTGAAGTGGCAGAGGCAATGCAATGGTTAACGCAGCAGGGTGCGGTCGGTGTCGGTCAAACCTCGTGGGGGCCAACAGGATTTTGTGTTATCGATGGCGCAGACTTGGCCGATTCAATTACCCGGCAAGCGAGGGAAATTTTTGCGCATATCGACAGGCTGAGTTTTGCTACGGCGAGTGCACGTAATAGCGGTGGAGATGTATTTTTTGTCTAGGATTTAAGACGATATCGAAGACTGGATAAAGCTGAATTGCACAGGATTTTTGTTCGCTTTCAACGGCTGCAAGGGCAGATTTCTGCTCCCTCCAATACCTGCATTCACCACATCCATGTGGATTATGGGGAGGTAGAATCGCGTCTGGAACAGCGACCGAGAGCAACGCAGGAGCGTAAAAACAGACGTATAGGAGCCAAAGTTGGTAAAGCGACCTTTGTAATACCCTCACCCTAACCCTCTCCCAAAGGGAGAGGGGACTTTGTGTCGCTTTACCAACGTCGGACTCTATATAGCGGGCTTCCGTGTCTTCAGCAAACATGCCGAATTCTCAAGAGTTGAATCGACAACCCGGAATTTGGCAACAAGTTTCTGCACGGCTGAATCAGGGAGAAATTTTTTTTGTGTCTAACACCTTCAAGGTCAAGCATAAACTGGATGCCTTTTGCAGTCATATTCCACTTATAAAAGTTTTGTAGATTAGCCGGTCACCGCGTAAAATTACCGATTGCCTGGCATCCGCGAAATAAGCCTTCAAGGGCTTATGCTTCCTGAGGAATCTAAAAAATATTACATTAGCATTCCTTGATGCACATTACTATCCAGCTTAAGTTATGAATACAACTGATACCCGAAAAACCGTTGAACCTAGGAAAGAACCGCCTAAAATGCCAGGCGCGTTACCGCTTTTAGGAAACATGCTCGAATTTGGCAGAAATCCCTTTGATTACATGATGACGCTTAGAAATAAACTCGGAGAGCTCGGTGAATTCCGTATGTTTCATCAAAAAATGGTGCTGATGACCGGACCCGAAGCAAATGAAGCCTTTTTTCGCGCCCCGGACGCTCAACTGGATCAAAGCCAGGCGTATAAAATCATGACGCCTATTTTTGGCAAAGGCGTGGTTTTTGATGCGCCGCCGCATAAAAAAGATCAACAGCTTAAAATGCTGATGCAGGTATTGCGCGATAAACCGATGCGCGGCTATGCTCAAGTGATAGTCCGGGAAGTCGAGCAAACGATTGCCGACTGGGGCGATACGGGCGAAATTGATTTGCTTGGGTTTATGAAAGAACTCACGATTTATACGTCCAGCCACTGTCTGCTTGGCGATGAATTCCGTTATGAACTGAATGAGGAATTTGTAAAAATTTATCATGATCTTGAAAAAGGTTTGAGTCCTCTGGCTTTTGTTTTTCCTTATCTGCCCTTACCGGTATTTCGCCGCCGCGATAAAGCACGCATCAGGCTGCAGGAATTGGTCACCGGTATTATTGCAAAAAGAGCGCAGAAACCGGAAAAAAGCGAAGATGCGTTTCAAATACTGATTGATGCCAGTTATGACGACGGAACTCGCTTATCGGCTCACGAAATAACGGGCATGTTAATCGGCACTATTTTCGCTGGGCATCATACTACCGCAGGCACGGCAGCCTGGACCTTGCTGGAGTTGGCACGCCAGCCTGAACAACTGGAACGGGGACTGGATGAACTGGATGCGCACTTCGGCCGCGATGGCGAAGTCACTTTTCAATCTTTACGCGAAATTCCGGTATTGGAAAATATTATTAAAGAAGTGTTGCGTTTGCATCCGCCGTTGATTTTTTTGATTCGCAAAGTGATGCAAGACTTTCTTTTCAAAGGCTATACGGTCAAGGCCGGAAAATACGTTTGCGCCTCGCCGCGCGTTTCTCATCGTATTGCAGATGTGTTCCCGGATCCGGAAAAGTTTGATCCTGAGCGCTATTCGGAAGCACGCCAGGAAGATGCCAAGCCTTTTAGCTGGATTGCCTTCGGCGGCGGCAAACACAAATGCAGCGGCAACGCTTTTGCCATGCTGCAATTAAAAGCTATTTTCAGCGTTTTATTACGCCGGTATACTTTTGAACTGGTCGACGACAAAGACTCGTATCAGGATGATTTTACGCAAATGGTGGTGCAGCCGGTATCCCCTTGCCGTGTGCGTTACCTAAAACGCACGTTCAACAAAGAAACCGTTGCTGAGTCAACGACAAATAACGCTCAGGAAAGCGCACAAATTAGCCCAGGCTTTAAAATAGAGATCGACAGGGAGCTTTGCCAGGGTCATGCAACCTGCATGGCTGAAGCGCCTGAACTCTTTCAGGTAGACGACGCTGGCAATTTAAGTGTTTTACAATATAACCCACCGCTTGATTTGCTGACAAAAGCCCAACAAGCCGAAAAATATTGCCCAACCAAGGCAATTATTGTGAAATTAAATGAGTAATAACTATTCAGCAAAAAAATAAAACGTCACAGATTCACAGATTAATCTTATGGAATATTCAGAAAAGGAATATCCATTACAAAAAAAGTCATTTTATAATCTGTGAATCTGTAGCAACAAAACAAGAACTGAGTAGTTACCTCAAATGAATGCATGAGAGACAAAGAATGGCTGCATACCCCAGAGCAGAGCTTGAAGAGATGGTTGAACGTTGGCTGCAGGCGAATCGTGACGCTGAAAAAGAAGGCAACTGGCCCAAATACTTAGGGAAGATGTATACCAATAACGCAGAATATCGCTGGAATATCGGACCGAATGAAGAATTTGTCGCGCGCAGCCGCAAGGAGATAGAAGAATGGGCGTTAGGCGTGCAAATGGAAGGCTTTGAACAATGGCGCTATCCGTACCACCGCATTTTAATCGATGAAAAACAGGGTGAAGTGATAGGCTTATGGCGTCAAGTGTCTCCTGCGCTGCGTGAAGACGGTACGCATTATGAAGTGGCAGGCATAGGCGGTTCCTGGTTTCGTTATGGCGGCAATTATAAATGGGAATGGCAGCGGGATTTTTTTGATTTAGGCAACGTGAAAGCCCTGTTTTTTGAATTGGCCGCCGATGGCAAACTCGATCCTGCCGTGAAAAGAAAAATAGGCAAATTAGCCAAAGGACAATTACTGCCCGGCCATGAGCGTTTGCGCAAACAGCCTGGTATATGGAAAAAACTGAAAGGCTTTATGGCAATGGTGCGTATTGCCTTGTTTAACAAATAACCCAAAAACCACAGATACCATGCTTTTCAAGGTTAGTATCCGTCGCTTGATCAAGCTAATAGTCACCTGATAATAATCTATGCTGAATGTAAAACCGGGTTGGAAAAACTGGCACCTGCTCACTGAAAAGGGTCGGCAAATCTGGGCATTCAAGCCCGTCTCAAACAATATCAATGAGCATCTGCAAAATGCCGATAACATCTCGGACGAAGAAATAACCCAGTTCGCCGAAGATTTTTCTCGTTCCCACGCTCTGCGTGGGAATGCAGACCGATTCGATCCTTTTGAAAATCCCAATTCCGGCGACAAGGTTTACAGAAACACAGTCATTAACGCGAAGTTTCAGGAATTTACCGGGCAAATCCCGCAATCAGCGAATCCAGAGGAGCAAAAAATCATCGATGCGCTCATCAAAGGCATGAATTACTTTGCTTGCTTGCAAAGTGAAGAGGGTCATTGGCCGGGTGATTACGGCGGCCCGCTTTTTCTTTTACCCGGCTTGCTGATCGCCTCTTATATTTCCGGTACGCCGTTTCCCAAAGCACACCTGGAAATGATGAAGCTTTATTTATTCAATCACCAAAATAAAGATGCCGGCTGGGGCATGCATATAGAAGGTGAATCGACGATGTTTGGCACCGTAATGCAATACGTGTCATTGCGTATTCTCGGAGTCGATAAAAATCATGAAAGTTTGATCAACGCCAGGACGTGGATCAAAAACAACGGCGGTGCAACCGGTATCCCCTCCTGGGGAAAATTTTATCTTGCTGTTTTGAATTGTTATGACTGGCAAGGCTTTAACAGCCTGTTTCCGGAAATGTGGTTATTTCCCCAGTGGTTGCCGGTTCATCCCTGGCGCTACTGGTGTCATAGCCGCATGGTTTACTTGCCGATGGCCTATTGCTATGCGCAGCGAATCAAAGCGCCCGAAAACGAACTGATTCTGTCCTTAAGAGAGGAAATTTATAACCAGGATTTCGCTACTATTAACTGGCCGAAACAACGCAATGTCGTTTGTGAAAAGGACTGTTACACCACGCCATCTCCGGTACTGAAGTGGATGAACTTTTTCACCAATAACTATGAAAAATTCAAAAGCAGCTGGTTAAGAAAAAAGGCCACAGACTATATTTTAAAATACCTCAACGCCGAGGATGAGCAAACCGGCTATATCAATATTGGCCCCGTCAACAAAGCCATCAATTCCATTTGTATCTGGCATGCCTACGGCAAAGATTCCGCGCAATTTAAAAAGCATGTAGCGCGTTGGTATGATTATTTATGGGTTGCCGAAGACGGCATGAAAATGAATGGCTACAACGGCTCGCAGCTCTGGGATACAGCTTTTGCAACCCGCGCCATGCTGGAAAGCGACCTGGGTAAACTGTTTTCTGCGACTATTGCAAAAAGCTATCATTTTATTGAACTGTCGCAAATCAAAGCCGAACACCCGACGCATGCCGAGTTTTTCCGCCATCCAATGATAGGCAGTTGGCCTTTTTCAACGGCTGAACAAGGCTGGCCGGTTGCAGATTGTACGGCGGAAGGCTTAAGCGCCACTTTAGCTGTTCATCATTCAGGTCTGGTTAAAACAACAATTGGTGAGCAACGTATTAAACAGGCTGTCGATGTTATCCTTTCTTACCAAAATACCGATGGTGGCTGGGCCACTTATGAATTGACACGGGCACCTAAATGGCTGGAAAAACTCAATCCTTCCGAAGTGTTTGCCGATATAATGATCGATTATTCATGGACGGAATGTACGGCTGCTTGTGTTATTTCTTTACTGGAAATTCAGGAAACTTATCCTGGCTTTAAAAATAGCGAAATAAGCAAAGCAATTAGTGCAGGACTGCACTATATTCTTACGCAACAAAAAACGGACGGCTCCTGGTATGGCGGTTGGGCGGTGTGTTTTACCTACGCTACCTGGTTTGGCGTGGAAGCGCTCAGTAAGGCCAAGGGTAAGGGTTGTTATGATGAAGCCGTATTAACGGCCAGCATAAACAAAGCCTGCGCCTTTCTGGTTGCAAAGCAAAAAGCGGATGGCGGTTGGGGAGAGACTTTCGAATCGTGTTCCAGACTGGTTTATACCGAGGCGGCGGCATCTCAAGTAGTTAATACCGCTTGGGCTTTGCTGGCGCTGATGGCCGCTGATTTTGACGATAAAAAAGTAATCGAAACAGGTATCAATGTATTATTGAACAGACAAACCGGCATCGGCGATTGGCCGCAGGAAAACATTTCCGGAGTTTTTAATTATAACTGTATGATAACCTACGCCAATTACAGGAATATTTTTCCTGTATGGGCGTTGAATCGATACTATAGGAAGTCTGTTAAGGGATGATAAAAGAACCAATGCAGTTTACAGTATTTGCATCAAGTAGCCCAATATGAAATCAGAATTCGACATTTGCATCATCGGCGCAGGCATGGCGGGCGCTACTATCGCAGCTTATCTCGCCCCCAAAGGCATTAAGATAGCGTTAATCGATCATTGTTATAAGGAGAAAAAGCGCATCGTCGGTGAATTGTTGCAACCTGGAGCCGTGTTATCACTTGAGCAAATGGGTCTCGGTTATTTGCTGGATGGTTTTGATGCACAGCCGGTTGATGGTTATGCACTGCTGCAAGGCGACGAAAAAATAACCATTCCTTATCCGCATCCCTATACAGGGATGGGCTTGCATAATGGCCGGTTTTTACAGCAAATCAGAGGCTCTGCTTTGCAAAATGAATCGGTTAAGCAAATACATGGCAAGGCCTTGCAACTGCTGGAAAATGAACGGCATGAAATTATTGGCGTTAGTTACCGGGAATCGCTCACGTCCGAGATAAAGTCTATTCATGCTCCTTTAACCATTACCAGCGACGGGTTCTTTTCAAATTTTAGAGAGAGTCTCAGTAATAATGAAAAAACTGTGACGTCTTACTTTATCGGCTTGATTTTAAAAGACTGTGAAATGCCTTTTCCAAAACATGGGCATGTATTTTTATCGGGGCCGACGCCGTTTATTTGTTATCCCATTTCCAATCATGAAGTCAGGCTTTTAATCGATTTTCCGGGCGAACAGCTGCCCAGAAAATTATTGCTGCAAGCCCATCTGGATGCCAATGTAACGCCCTATATCCCGGAATGCATGCTTGCCAGCTATGAACAGGCCATGCAGGAAGGTGGATTTAAGGTCATGCCCAATCACTACATGGCGGCAAAACCGATAATCCGGAAAGGTGCGGTGATGCTGGGTGATGCGCTTAATATGCGCCATCCCTTAACCGGTGGCGGATTGACCGCAGTGTTCTCGGATATACAAATATTGAGTACGCATTTATTGGCTATGCCCGATTTCACTAATACCGATTTGATTCACGAAAAAATCGAAGCCTATTATCGTGACAGGCAGCACGCCAATGCCAATCTTAATATTCTTGCCAACGCGCTATATGGTGTGATGTCCAATGATTTGCTTAAAACGGCGGTATTCAAATACCTGCAGTGTGGCGGTGCTAACGCCCAGGAATCGATTGCTATTTTGGCCGGTTTGAACAGAAACCATTTTTCCTTGATAAAACAATTCTTCTTTTTGGCGGTGTTCGGCGCCTACGATTTAGTGCGTGAAAATAGTGAGAATCTACCCAAGGCGACAAAAATTTTGGCCGATGCCTTCACGATCATCAAACCCTTGGCTAAAAACGAACTTTCGGTAGCGGGAATTGTCACCGGTTATTTCAAAAATAATCCCCGGCTTACTTCAACCTTATCGCGCCGATAAATATCCCCAAAACCGTTGCCGATTATTAAATTAATATATAAAAGAAGATTTTCTGTAAGATACCTGTCATGTCACGATTCCTATATTGAAAATACAGGCTTTCCTGCCTCTTTTAACTATTTCTGAATTACCCTCACAAGCGCCTAAATTAATCCAATATTGGTATAAGTGCATTAAAAACAAACAAAAGATATTTTTTTGTAATATGATAAAATTGCCTGCCATCCGAAGCCAAAGCTTACAAGCTGGAATTCTCTTCGTTGCGCCATAGCAGTGTAAGTCCTGAAATGATTCCGTGTTGTTTGGTTTTTGGAGCGGATCGATATATCAAAGGGTGCAGCGTCGCTCTCTTTATATAACTTTTTGTCTAACCTCACACATTACAATTCTTATGAACAAACCCAAAAAAGTCGCAATCCTCACTGCGGGCGGTTTGGCTCCCTGCCTGAACTCAGCAATCGGCAGCCTTATCGAACGTTATACCGAAATCGATCCTGGCATTGAAATCATCTGTTATCGTAGCGGCTATAAAGGTTTGCTGCTTGGCGATTTTTATACTGTCACGCCGGCAATACGAGAAAAAGCCGGACTTCTGCACCGCTTCGGCGGCTCGCTGATTGGCAATAGCCGCGTTAAGCTGACTAACGTTAAAGATTGCGTAAAACGTGGTCTGGTTAAGGAAGGTCAGGATCCGCAAAAGGTGGCCGCCGATCAGTTGGTAAAAGACGGCGTGGATATTCTCCATACCATAGGCGGCGACGACACTAATACCGCTGCTGCAGATCTTGCCGCTTTTCTTGCTAGTAACAATTACGGCCTCACCGTTATTGGTTTGCCCAAAACGGTTGATAATGATGTATTTCCAATCAAGCAATCGCTGGGCGCCTGGACGGCAGCAGAACAGGGCGCTCGTTACTTCTGGAACGTTGTTGCTGAAAACAACGCCAACCCGCGCATGCTGATTGTTCATGAAGTGATGGGACGCAGTTGTGGCTGGCTCACCGCCGCCACTGCACAGGAATATCGTAAGCTGCTTGATCGCGCTGAATGGCTGCCAGAGTTGGGTCTTGATCGCAATGCGTTTGAGGTTCACGGGATTTTCATACCGGAAATGAGCATCGATATCGCCGCCGAAGCCAAACGTCTTCGTGCAGTCATGGACAAGGTAGACTGCGTCAACATCTTTGTTTCCGAAGGCGCAGGCGTTGAATCCATCGTTGCTGAAATGCAGGCCAAAGGCCAGGAAGTGCCGCGCGACGCTTTCGGTCATGTAAAGCTCGATGCGGTCAATCCCGGTAAATGGTTTGGTGAGCAGTTTGCAGAAATGCTCGACGCGGAAAAAACACTGGTGCAAAAATCCGGTTATTTCGCCAGAGCCTCCGCTTCCAATGTTGAAGACATCCGCTTGATCAAGTCTTGCGCCGACCTGGCTGTCGAATGCGCCTTGCGTCGTGAATCCGGCTTAATAGGTCATGATGAAGACCGGGGCGGGGTTCTGCGCGCGATTGAATTCCCGCGCATCAAAGGCGGTAAACCTTTTGATCTTGATACGCCGTGGTTCAACCAAACCCTTGCTGAAATTGGCCAGGCCAAGGGCACCAAGGTTGAGGTAGGTCACTAATCTGTTCAAATAGTCCGTAGGTTGGGTTACGGCTATCGCCTAACCCAACCTGTACACTAAACGCCGAATACACGCGCTTAAACCGGCAGCTGGAACGATAGCATGCCAACCGTTTTGAAGCCGCTGTGATTGGTCTTGAAAAAGCCGGCAAGAGTGCGTTGTTGAATGCCTGGTTAGGGCAAGAGATTTTGCCTTCTGCAAGCGAAAGATGTGCTTTCACCAGCACAGAAATCTGGTCGGCCCAGACTGAACAGGATCAACTCCTGTTTATTCAATACTACAGAAAGGATGAGATAAGCAAGCTCCAGCAGCGAAGGAGAGAGGCGCTGGACGGAACGCTGAGCGACAAGGAAAGGAAGGAAATACTGGAGGATTTTGAAGATACTGAAAAAAATCTGACTGCCATTTACGAGTTTATGCCGCAGGGTTTGTTACCTGCTGCATTCATGAACTGGAGCGGATTCGCAATCGCTTCAAAGAGATGGAAGATAATGACAGACAATGGATAGGCCTTATCCGCACAGCGGTTAAATACGAAAGAAATCCCAAGATTCCGTATAATATCGCGCATTCCAGGCGTGATTTTCGCATGCGCCGTGAAATGCTTTGGAGCTTAAGGAAGTTCGGGAAAGCTATACACAAGTATATTAGTTCGTTGCCTGGACACCGTTTTTTTGCCCACCGGATGAGTGGTGAAATGGTGGCTGCAACAATATCATGGGTTGAATTGAACCGGTAGAGATGGTTTATTTCAACCGCTGACATTTTTCTCTTTTATTTTAAATTATTTGTGCTCCCCCAATAGGCCTGATATTACTCATATTATTCAATTTAACAACTTTGGCATGAAACTGGCTTGATAATTTGTAAGTTCTTTCCAGGGACTACCCATCTTCATTATTGAGAATTCTTGCTGAAGCGATGGAAAAATTGTAAATTAATTGATAGGAAGGCCATTATGTTATTAGATATTATTCTTACGGGTGTTTTTGGTATAGCAGTTGCCTATGCTTATGTATTTATCAAAAATATAACAAGTCATGAGTAGACCACATACAAAAATACTAAAAAGACATTAAAATATCCTCGTAATTTTCGCAATAAAAAGTCGTTCGCGGGTTGGGCAATTTATTTTGCCCAACCCTTAATGAAGTCTTTTTTTGGTGGGGACACAGGTAAAAACCATCTATATAGTTTGACAGGGCTCTCCAGAGTATTGCTGAAGCGTTCACCGTGATGGAAAAAGTGAACAACTATTCAGCGTGATTTGCACGAATTCGACTTGCCCCTGGTCAAAGGATAAAATCGGACAATTAGCCAGGCAATGCCTGCATGTGTTTCTCACACTGTTGGTAAGCCTGTTCCAGTTCTCGCAGATAATGCGCATTAAACAACGCATCCAGAGTTGATAAAAGCTCTGAATTGCTCGTGTGAGCGTAATAATACGCTCCAATAAATCTGGACTTGTCCATGAATTGCGCGTTATCCTTTAGGGTATAAAATACTCACCGAGAGAAACCGACATGAAACTGATTCCTGCATTATTGCCAAGCCTGATCGAAGCTATAGCCGACATTATTGAAAAAAACTCTGAAGAGGTGACTGCCCTTGATCAGGCTATCGGCGACGGCGATCATGTCATTAATTTGCAGCGCGGCATTCATGCGCTGATGGCGCAACGGGAAGATTTAAGCCAGCTCGATTGGGTTTCTGTTTTTCAGAAAATTGGCATGACTTTAATGTCAACGGTGGGTGGAGCATCTGGTTCGCTCTATGGCACATTGTTCATCACGCTTAGCAAAGCCGCACGTGAGCAGACGTTAAACTTGCAAGGTTTTGCTGATATTTTTACTAAAGGCGTGGCTGCAGTTAAACATCGGGGTAAAGCGGATGCCGGCGAAAAAACTTTGCTCGATGTGTTAATTCCAGTGGCGGATTACTTGCGAACAGCTGCGGCCGATTCCGTTGCATTACCTGAGGTTTTGGACAATATTGCGCAGGTGGCACAAACAGGTATGGAATCTACCCGCGACATGATGGCTACCAAGGGTCGTGCTTCTTTTTTGCAGGAGCGTACCCTTGGGCATATTGATGCGGGCGCTAAAACCAGTCAATTAATGATTTGTGCCATTGTTGGGGTGTTGTCTGAACAGTTGGGAACGATAACTAAATAACCCTGAAAAATGGATTTATCGTGGGAGCGGCTTTAGCCGCGAAGAAGTGCGGCTAAAGCCGCTCCCACATTGTAAATGCTCAAGTTATTTACATTCCTTAACAACCCCAACGTAAAGATGCCGTATGAACAGGAGCATCCCACAGCCGCAGCAGTTCTTCATCAAGAATTGTCAGAGTAATCGAGCAACCGGCCATATCGAGAGAGGTGGTATAGTTGCCGACCAGGGAACGGGCTATAGTGATGCCGCGATTTTGCCAGAATTGGGCAGCCAGATCATAAATCAGATACAGCTCCATCAATGGCGTCGCGCCGAAGCCGTTCACATGCAGTAGTACAGATTGATTTTTTTTTGGCTTCAAGTCATCATTAATAACGCTGGCCAGTTGGTCTATAATCTCTGTGGCGCTGGTTAATTTGACGGTTTCATGACCGCGTTCGCCATGAATGCCCACGCCCATTTCCATCTCGGTATCGCTGATTTCGAACGTCGGTTTGCCCAAAGCGGGTACGGTGCAACTGCTCAACGCAACACCCATTGAAGCAGTCGCATCGTTGACTCTATCGCCCAATGTTTTGAGAGTTGCCAAATCTGCACCGTTCTCTGCTGCCGCGCCGATAATTTTTTCTACAATTAGTGTACCTGCAACGCCGCGCCGCCCGGTGCTATGCGTTTTCGGCAAGGAGACGTCGTCATTGACCAATACAGTTGCATTTGGACAATCCAGCATTTCTGAGGCGATTTCAAAATTCATCACATCGCCTGCATAATTTTTGACGATAAATAAAACGCCGCCGCCGCTTTCCACCGCTTGTGCGGCAGCCAGCATTTGGTCGGGGGTAGGGGAGGTAAATATCTGACCCGGACAGGCGGCATCCAGCATACCAGAGCCGACAAAGCCGATATGCAGCGGTTCATGGCCTGACCCCCCACCGGAAATTAGCGCTACCTTACCTTGTTTGGGGGGATTTATGCGGCTGACAAAATGCGGTTGGGCATTGAGTTGGATAATATTGGCATGGGCTTTGGAAAACCCTAGCAGGCTTTCGTCAAGCAGTGTATCGATGGAATTGATAAATTTTTTCATGGCAGATCCTGATGTTTTTATGGCTTTACTAGTGCAGAACCGTGTTTTATTGACGATCGGACTCTCAATGAGATTTATAACTATCAATATATTACAAACTTATCGCTATTGCTAACGATAATAGGTGCTGCACTAGGATACATACGTTGCTTGATTTCGCAACGCTTTCGTTACGGCGCGAATATCGGGCATAACCCATGTTGGTTGATAGTCAGATTCTTTCAAATCGGCTTCAGTGGACACGCCCGTTAGTACCATGATGCTGCGAATGCCGGTACGAACAGCTCCGAGTATATCGGTCTCCAGGCGGTCGCCGATAGCTACCGTCTCAGCCGGTTTAACGCCAAGCAATGCAAGCGCTTGTTGATAGATGATGGGTTCCGGTTTACCGATAATAGTCGGCGTTACGCCAGTGGCTGCCTCCAGTGCGGCAAGAATTGCGCCATTGCCATGGGTAATGCCGTGTTCTGTCGGTAGTGTGGTATCGGGATTGGTACCGATGAACTTGGCGCCAGCGCGAATATTCAGTGTGGCTGTTGCCAGTTTATCCCAGGTCAAGGTTTCATCCTTGCCACAAACAACAATGTCCGCTCCTCTTTTGCTTTTGCCAGTGTTATTAACTTCATAGAGACCCGTCAGCGTGAAACCAAGATCGATAAGCGGTTGTGTGGCGCCGTCTTCACCGACAACAAACACGCGGGTTTCAGCAGGATTTTCGCGCTCACTCAAAAATAATGCGGTAGCAGTACCCGAAGTCAGAATTTCTGTTTGTGATATCGATACGCCCATTTGTGCGAGTTTGGTTACATACTGTACCGGCGTTAAGCTGGCGTTATTGGTCGCCAGAATAAAACGGATTTGCCGTTCGCGCAGCGTTTGAAAAAACTCTGTCAAGCCAGGCAGTGGCTGTATGCCATGCCATAAAACACCATCCATGTCGATGATGAGTGCGCGAATATTAATAAAAGGTTCCATGCAGCCTGGTTCTCACATAAAAAGGGGGGTTTATTAACTATCTGAAGTTTCCTAAAAATTCATCAAGCCACCATGCGTAGCAGTATCGCCACCAGAGAATTTTTCGTGGGATTGCCGGGTTTGGGGCAAACCCTATCAAAATCATCATTGAGCGCGGCCTCGGAGATAAGCCGCCGAACAT
>JAGXGJ010000111.1 GCA_024636875.1 Methylococcaceae bacterium
AGTTAAACATCTGCCGAACCACGCCATCATTTTTGGTCGTGTAGACGCCATCCTTGGTTATGTCGTTATCCAAAGATTGATAGCAAGGGCAGTCGCGTCTTGGGCAAAATAATTTTGATTCAACATTAAGTTTGGTTGCTGTGTGGTTCATGCCATAAGTAATGCAAAGTTTGGCGCTGCACTATGTCAAAAATCGATAAATATTACAACCTGCATTGATTTGTAGGGACTATAGGAACCAAAGTTGGTAAAGCGACCTTTGTAATACCCTCACCCTAACCCTCTCCCAAAGGGAGAGGGGACTTTGTGTCGCTTTACCAACGTCGGACTCTATACCCAAATTTTGATCTTCCAAGCTGCCCAAGAGTTCCCTTCAAAGTCACCTTGATGGACGCTGTCAATGCGAATAAAACCGGGTTGTCCATTGGCATTGGGCTTGCGCCGCTCGCCAATCTTTGAACACACCGGCCTGGTTTTTTCGTACTGCTGCCGCTGCCCGATATAGGTCTTGGATTTCCTCAGGTTGTACAGATGGGCAATAGAAATGCGGCCAAGCGGTTGATAGTCGGTTTCGCCGAAAACTCGATAAGCGCTCTCACAGGGCTTTTTGGTTGCCGGGCCGCTTAATGTGTTATGGCGCTCATCGAGGGCAGCAAGCAACAATGTGTCTTCACGGGTATATTTCTGCTGAAATTCCTTAGCAGTTCGTTGCTTACGCACCGGACGGCCTGTTTTCCGGTACTGCCTGATCAAACGTTTTACCTGGGCTGGCGAATAGCCCGTCAGCTTTCGGATATTCACCCTCCCATCATGAACAGAATCCCAGTTTATTTCAGGCTCATTTCATGTTAGAAAAAACCATCTCCTTCAGGCTCATATCATATTGGAAGAGATTGATTTCAAGCGTAATCTCAAAGATATCAACACATATTTTCGAGTTTGAAGTTCGTGGCATCCGTTCTTATTATTCCCTTATCAATATTGCTCGGGATTAACGCTTCGAATGATTCTTGATATTTGAAGAATGTTGCAATTGTTTTGATCATCAGGGAACTTCCTTGCTCTTTTTACAACCAATTAATGTTATTGAAAAATCCAGCACTTATAAATTAAAAGTTGCTCGTTCTATAGCCTGACTCTGGATGCGTCAGAAAAAGAACGCGTGTATTGCTTGAAATTCCTCGTTTATTTCCCGCGTGCCGCTTTAACCTGCAGCCGATTTCCGGCTTTTTTATCACCGACTATAGTAACAGGACACCCTCTCTTTTGTTTTTTACATCCCGCCAGCAGATTTTTCCAGCAATTTTTCACCCGGCGCGGCAATTGTATTTGGATACGCACAATTACACCCAAAATTCCACCCGTTTTAATGAGTTAGGTTACAGTTATGTCACAGCAATTTACCCGTCCTGAAATGTCAGCGCATTTACAATCCAAAAATGTCCAGTCCACCCGAGAAGAATTAATCCAGTCCGTTTCAAAGTACGCTCAGCCTGAGTACCAGAAGGCTTTCTGGCAAATCTCGAATACTTTTGTCCCTTACCTCGGCCTATGGGCGCTGATGATTTTTTCCGTACTGCACGGTTTCCCTTATTGGATAACATTGCTGCTGTCTGTAGCCGCTTCCGGCTTCCTGGTGCGTATTTTTATTTTTTTCCATGATTGCTGCCATGTTGCTTTTTTTCCTTCTCGCCGGGCAAACCGTATATTGGGGTACATTGCCGGGATCATGACGTTTACACCGTTTGAGGACTGGCAACGCACTCACATTATTCATCATTCCGCATCAGGGGATCTTGACCGTCGCGGGGTGGGCGATATCTGGACATTGACTGTGGAAGAATATCTGTCCGCACCAAGGTTCAAACGCTTTATCTACCGGATTTTCCGTAATCCATTGTTCCTATTCACCATTATACCTCTCGTTCTGTTTTTGATCATCCAGCGCTTTCCTAGCAAGGGAGCCAAAAAACGTGAGCGCTACAGTGTGATTTTCACCAACGTCGCTATTGCCGCCATCATCACTGTAATGAGCTTGACGCTGGGATTTCAAAACTACCTGTTGATTCAGTTACCGGTCATCATAATGGCTGCAAGTGCCGGCATGTGGTTATTCTACGTTCAGCACCAGTACGAGGGTGTTTACTGGTCGCGGCATCAAAGTTGGGATCTGACTCGATCAGGCCTGGAAGGAAGCTCTTACTATAAGTTACCCAAAGTGCTGCAATGGATAGTGGGCAACATCGGCCTGCATCACATACACCATGTCAAGGCTAACATCCCCAACTATAATCTGCAACGTTGCTACAATGAAGTATCCGCCTTGCAGACAGTAGCGCCGTTGACTTTACGGAAAAGCCTTAAATCGCTTTGGCTGAATCTATGGGATGAACAGAGGCAAAAACTGGTGAGTTTCCGGTCGATCAGATTGCTGCCGCGTAGGAAAAGCCAAATTACAGATAACTGACAGTGCCATAGATGTGCATGCATCGTTCAAACGATGCGTTTTCTTCAATGATTTATGCAATTAAAAATCTATGGGAAGAAATAATTATGACAGTTGTAGTGCAATAGAAGCAGAGTATGCAGCTTTGTTGCCCAGCGGACTATAACCTGCAGAACAGCGCTGCTTAACACAGTTGAAGAAGACGCTGATTGTTTGAATCTTTAGAGGCTGGCTTTGCTATCTGCGTCTTTTCTTAGCCAAGATTAAAAGTACGGCGTTAGCCGGTACAGAGAGCCAATTGTTACGACAGCCTGACCCTCGGATCAACCAGCGTATAAGAAATATCCGTCAGCAACAGCCCAAACACATACAGAACCGAGCCTAAAAAAACCATTGCTCTGACAATCGCAAAATCCTGGCTGTTAATCGCATCTATCGTATAACTGCCAAGTCCCGGGATACTGAAAAAAGATTCCATAATCAAGCTGCCCATAAACAGCAAAGGCAGCACCACAACTACGCCGGTTAAAATCGGAATCATCGCGTTTTTAAGGACATGCCGGAACAGGCTTTGGGTTTCTGTTAAACCCTTGGCGCGTGCGGTTCGGACATAGTCTTTTTCGACTTCTTCGATGAATAAAGTTCTATACCAGCGTGCACCTGAACCTATCCCTGAAAACACCCCGATCAGCACAGGCAATATCAAAAACTTGATCGCCGCCACGCCGTTGTCATAGCCGGAAATAGGCACCAGCCTTAATAACTTGGCTATAACAAACTGGCCGCCGATAATATAAAACAAGGATGAAATCGACATTAAAACCACGCACAAAACGATTCCTGCGTGCTCCAGATAAGTACTGCGAAACAACACCATCATCAAGGCAAAACAAATATTCACGAGTAAGCCGACGCACAGGGTCGGCAAAGCCACTGCAAGGCTGGGCCACATCCGTTCCTGAATATCCGCGCCAATATTTCTGCCACTATCGGATACGCCGAAACGAAACAAAAACAGGCCAACTGATTTTTGATAAAAAATAGTCCGGGTTATTTTTTCTTCACGCTGTGCATCTTCATTCCATAACAACGGCAGATCATAGCCGTGCTGCTGTTTCCAGTTTTGCACCGCTTGTTCGGTAACATGTTTTTGCCCAAGCTGCATACGCGCCATATCATCAGGACTGTTGACGATGAAGAACAACACAAAAGTTAAAATGTTGACGCCCATTAACAGAGGAAAAGCGTATAAAAATCGACGGATAATATAGTGAATCATTGCAAAGTTTTCCTGGCACGGCGACGATAGTTAACAATTGCCGGAATCAGCATCAGTACAAACAACAGGCATCCCAGCAGCAACGGCCAGAATACCGGATGGTTCCATGCTTGTCTTTTATTTGCCCTGGCGTTTGCATCAATTCGTGTATATTTGAGCCGGTTATTCGCCATCGAATTGGGTTTCAAATTACTATACCAGCCATGAAATAACGAAAAATTCTTGGGGTGAAAGCCGAAAACCCAGGGTGCATCATGGCGCACAATTTCCTGTAATTGTTGAATAATCCGGTAACGTTGTTCGTTATTTTCCATATTTCGCATTTGCTCAAACAAGCGATCAAATTCAGGATTTTGATAACCAACGGCATTTTCGCCACCGTACTTGACTTTTGAATTGGCGCCATAAAGCAGGAAAAATAAATTTTCGGGATCAGGATAATCGGCATTCCAGCCCCAAACAAATATCTGAGCATTTCCCGCCCGCATTTTTTCCTGAAAACGGTTGTAATCAGTGGCGCGAATGACCAGTTTAATACCCAGTTTCTCAAACTGTTTGCGATACCAGTTCATAGTCGGGCGATCATCAATACTGACTGAAGTCGTATCAAAATACAGAATCAGAGCTTCATTGGTTTTTGGATCAACGCCACCGGGATAACCGGCCTCCATCATCAATTGCCTTGCTGCATCGATTTTTTTTCGCTGCGCACTGCCGTCTACCCAATCGTAACTATAGGGATTGATGCCGTCTTTACCTTCCGCATAACCGTATATGCCGGGTGGAATAATACCTTGAGCGGCGACGCCGCGTCCATTTCTGAAGATGGAGATATATTCCTCATAATCGACGGCTATGGCAATCGCCTGACGCAACTTTCTCGCTCTTTCACTGTCTCCGCCTACGGTTGCATCCAGCATATTAAAGCCCATATAGAAAATGGACGTTTCTACCAGGGTTTGCAACTGAATGCCCTTTTTCTTCATGGACCCGGTTAATTCAACGCCGCCACTGCCGGTAAATTGTATGGCCTGATCAAAACTGTCGGATGAAATGCCCGAAGCATCGTAATAACCTTGCAAAAATTTAGTCCAATAAGGAATGGTTTCCTTTTCCAGCATAAAAACGACTTTATCGATAAAAGGCAGCCGTTTTCCAGCGTCAGCTAACAGACCATTCTGTTTATCTTTGGGTTCACCTTCAGACGGATACATTTCCGGATGAAACAAGGGATTTTTAAGCAAAATCATACGTCGATTGGGATTATTTTCTGCCAGTAAATAGGGGCCTGTGCCAAGTGGAAACCAATCCAGCGTAATATTTTTGTCAGATAAACCCGGCTGATCATAAAACACATCCGCTTCCCAGGGCATGGGCGCAAAAAACGGCATGGCTAGCCAGAATTTAAATTGCGGATATTTACCATTAATACGGATGCGATATTGATAACGATTGATGACCTCCAGGCCCGCCATCGGTATATTTTTAATATCAGTCTTTTGCTTGTCACTGACTCGTTTGGAAAAATCATCAAAACCCACTATATAATTTTTCATAATTTCAGCGATCGGAGACTGCATTTTAGGGTGCGCCAAACGCTTGATTTGATGCACATAATCTTCAGCGCTGAGCTCACGCGAGCCAGTGCTTTTAAAATCATTAAGTGTATTAAGTGACTGGACTTGTTCCTGAGTCAACTGATGATACATATAATCGCCGTGCGCAGTTTTCGCCAAAGCCGGATGCGGCTGGTACTGAATATTGGGCTGAATATCAATTATATAATCGGTATAGACAATGTCACTATCCTTTGCGCCCTCCCCTAACTTTTCACCCTGTTTATTGAGATAATTGATTTCCGGCATTTTGCTAGCCGTCAATGGCGTCAATTGATATGGCCTTTTCAGGTAATGATATTGAAATGGCGGTTCATAAATCTGTGCGATAAAAACATATTCATTTTCACTGTAAGCAACAGCAGGATCCAGATGCTTGGGCCGTTCTGAAAATGATTGATATAAAACCGAGAGCTTGCCCTGGTCTTCCGGGTAAGGATTATTTAATTCCGAAATATCGCAAGCCGTTAATAATATCGAGAGCAATAATAGAATTTTGCAGATATGCAGGTTCATAGATAAAAACGTCAGCGATCAATAAAAGACCCGTTAAACCAGGATAAATAACTTTAAATCGGTTTGTAATTCTCCAGTCATGACCTTGGTTTAAATTTCCTAGAAGGAGTACAGGAAGCGTAACGCGAGTGGAGCGGTGTACGACGACCCCCGCGTAGCCGTAGAGGCCGGGCGTTTTGACGAAGTTGGAGCGGCAGCGGAAGCGTAGTCAAAATGCAAGGCCATCCGACACGGCGTCAAGTCATTTGCGTAGGCTAGTGGCGCGCAGCGTACCGAAGGGGAGTTGTGCGCCGCGGCCGAAGCAGG
>JAGXGJ010000112.1 GCA_024636875.1 Methylococcaceae bacterium
GATTCTATCCATTTAACGCATTTCGTTCCCTGCTCGGCATCGCCAGCAATGTTACCGCCCCAACTTACACCGAACTTTACGCCACAAAATACGGCACCACTACATCTAGTAGGTCTGGGAGCTAACCGGATAAGCACGAATGGAACTACCGATTGCGACCTAAGAAACAGCAAATTTAAACTAAATGTTCAACTTATTTTTGCTTACTGCCTTACTCAGTTAATGTATCGATATGGTAAGCCTCGATCATGGCTTTATTCGTACCCGTCATTATCGAGGCCACATAAAGATTATTACCGTGGATTAGTGGAGCAGAAAGCTGTCGCCCGGCCCCTTTCAAAGCTTGCCTGGCAACCAGTGCGCCATCTTTTATATGAACTCCATAAAGAGTTCCATGGTTGCCGATGTCTACAACCCAGATTATGGCATCGCCGTTTTTACCCAATGCTGCGATTGCAGGCAGTGATGGATGGCTTCTGAACGCTAGCACGGCTTCAGGACTTGCTGGATCAGGAAATTGCCAAAAGCGTCTAAATTTTGGCCGGCCTCCTTCCAGCACAATTTTTAACGCCACTAATCCTGCCGGATGTGTTTTATCAGCGACAAACGCAGGAATGACCACAACAGGCTCACCATCAATAGCAGTCAACACCGGTTGAGTAACAATCATGCCCATCCAGCCAAACTTGCATTCATCGGCTTTGGTTCCGCAAATATCAACAATTTGCAGGCGATCATATTGAGTTCCCAAATGCTTCGCGTCAATTAAGTACACACCTCCATCCTTACTCGGCTGAACCAGAACAGAATGGCCATTTTTCATATCGACTTTTACCGGCGCACTGGCGCCCAAATCGTAATCCATCCAGGCCAGACACTCCCAGAAAGTTTTATTATCACATTCTCCGGAAGCAGGCTTTAATGGGTCATCGCCTTCCTGCAAACGGGGAATGAACAAGTTCTTGCAGGATGCCATGCACGCCTTATCCGGATTAGCCGGATTAAAATTCGCACACAACTTGGCATCACAGCCCGAATCAAATTGCAGACCCGGCTTTAAGCGCATTATGGTATTGGCATAATCATGCCTGGCAAGATCAATTTGTCCGTTGCCGGTAGGAACGAATAATTCAAACTCATCACCAGACGGATAAATTTGCGGACCTGGAGGCGCCCAGATACCGCCGCCGCAAATCATTTCCTGATTACCGTACTCTGTTGTTACCGGACATTCAGTCTCTGGCGTTGTCAGCAGCACACTGCTTATTGCAGATTTTCCTGTTTCATTCAAAAGCTCTTGTCCGGAAACATGCCAGGCATCCATATCAATTTCAAAAAGCCAGCCATGATAAGGCTGTTCATCGCCGGAATTACCAAATGCAGCATACAAGTAACCCAATTTTGAGCCCTGTTTGAACGCATGTTTTAGCGCTGAATGAGAAAAAGCTGTAGGAGGATTGAATTTTACCGTTGTGCCAGCATCAGCCACTGTTTTTTCGGCAGACAGCACAAGCACAGGGAAGGTTTTGTCCAATTGCTTTTTTTCAAGATCAATAACTGCTAAACGATGGCTGGTACGCACACCTTTTTCCAGGCACTGGTAAATAATGATGAGTTTCGTGCCTGTCTTTGCCGGTGTTGAGATAAGCTGTACCTGTTGACCTTCAGGCGCCGGTACGTTGATTTGCCAGTCCAGAACCCCCGTCTTGCCATCCAATGCCGCAATAATGCCATTTGAAGCCGGCACAATTACCAGCGGTCTTCCCTGTGAGAAATCCAGCAACGGAGAACCAATAATACTTTCATCAAAGGTAACCGATGGATTGATATCGCTAGGAAAGAGTCTTTGCAACTTGAAGTAGTCCGACCGGATTAACTCGGCACTATAAAGACTGACAGAACTTATCAAGACCACGCTCGCTGCTATAGCGATAACAGCAGAAAAATGACGCAATGCGAATTTAATGACGATTTTGTCCAAGCGAGACTCATAAGCGAGAAGAGATGTGTCGGAATTCTATCGAAGAACTATTACGAGAGTATTAAATAGAGGGCAAGGTAAAAGGTGAAAGGCTAATGGCAAAAAAGTCCTGCTTGGCATAACACATCAGCTATTCGCAGAAATGTGTATTGGCTGAATACTATTGATAATCAAGAAAAAAATTGCTGGATGGATAGCCAACGCGCATCCACCGAACTACGAAGCACAAGAATTAGGTAAAATTTGCTGAGGCATGAAGCAAACAGATCACGAAAAATGCGCCCCCTACCCTTGTTCTCATTATTAAAACACCGATGCCATTCGTCCCACGCTTATCGAAGAATAAATCCGGCGACATTATAATCAGTACCTTTCCTGGCTTGACGTGTCATGAAAATTTAACCGAGCTGTCATTTTATGGTCATCAATTCGACACGAAACTGACACCTTGGTTTATTAATGTATCCACAACTTTTATTGAGCTATGTGGTTACCCATGAAAAAATCAGATGCAGGACTATTTATCAAACCGCCTAAAAAACTGGATTGTTTTTTGGCAGACTCAGAGGCTTTGATAAAAGAAGCCCAGGCATTGCGTTACCGGGTTTTTGCCAGGGAAATGGGTGCCAAACTCAAAACCCGATCCGAAGGTCTGGATTATGATGAAGTCGATAGCTATTGTGATCATTTGCTTGTGTATGACAATGTCAATAAGAAAATAGTCGGCTACACGCGTTTGCTAAATGAATCACAAGCGAAACGACTGGGCCGGTTTTATTCGCAGGATGAGTTCAATCTGGATCAAATCCTGGCATTGCCCGGCCGTTTTCTGGAAATAGGCAGAACCTGCGTAGACCCTGATTATCGCGGCGGCGCGGTGTTAACTACGCTGTGGTCGGCACTGGTGCAATACGCCCTGGAAGGCGAATTTAATTATTTGCTGGGCTGCGCCAGTATCACCCCCGGTCCCAGCGGTTTTGCCGTGGACGCGGTTTATCGAAATATCGATGCCAAAAATATCGCGCCAGCTTCAATTCAGGTCAAACCCAGTATTCCAGTACCCGACGCATTAAGATGTCAACGCGATGAATCGGGCATTCCGCCTTTACTCAAGGCGTATTTACGTTTCGGCGCGCTGATTTGCGGCGAACCCTATTGGGATGAAGACTTTAATTGCATGGATTTATTTGTATTATTGCCGCTGGATCAATTGAAAGACCGCTACAGCAAACACTATATGAGAGACTATATCGCCAAGGATGGTGTGTATGCCGCTGGCCAGTCGGGAACTGGCGCGGCGATCGCCAAGGATGGTGTGTATGCCGCTGGCCAGCCGGGAACTGGCGCGGCGATCGCCAGGGATGGTGTATATGCCGCAAGCGTGCCGGGAGCAACGCGCGGCGCAGGCGACTAATGAAACCGAAACTGCGCTTGCTTTATAAACTTTCCTTCATCATCCTGCTATTTAACTATGGCTTGATCATTGCCGGAGGTGTTTTTCCGGCACTCAATCTGTTGTGTCCGGCAAACAAGGCCAAAAACAAACGCGATGCGCTAAAAACCCATTGGCTAAAAAGATTCAGCGCTATTATAAATCTATCTGTCATTAAAGAAGGCGAACCGCCGGAACGGGGCGCTCTGCTGGTTAGTAATCACATTTCCTGGCTGGATATCATTGTTATAGGTCAATATTTACCCGCTTATTTTGTCGCCAAGAGCGACATTTTAAGCTGGCCGATTATCGGCTATTTGTCCAGACAGGGCGGCACGATTTTTATCCGCAGGGGCGATAAAAAGCATATCAAGGCGACCGCTGAAAAGATGGTCTGGGCATTAAAGCAAAACAGCAAAATCGTTGCCTTTCCTGAAGGCACAACGACCAGGGGCGATGAGGTTCTGGGCTTTCATGCATCTTTATTTCAACCCGCGCTATTAACCAGGTCGGCCATTCAACCGGTAGCCCTTCAATATCAAGGTTTAGCCAAACAACAAGCTCCTTTTATTGGCGACGATGCTTTTATTCCGCATTTAATCAGGATGCTGAGTCTGGATAGAATCGAGGTACGTCTTTGCTTTCTTCCGGTTATTAACAGTTCAGGAAAAAATCGCCATTCCGTCAGCCTTGAAACAAGAAACAGGATATGGTCAAAAATTTCCGAATGTTCACCGGAGAATGAATCAAACCAGCAATGTTTGAAATTATCCAATAAATAATTCTGTCAGGCTTCCAGCACGACTGCCGCTCTGAGTTTTTTCATTGCATTTTGTTCTAATTGCCTGATTCTTTCGGCAGACACACTGTGGCGCTCAGCCAGTTCATGCAAGGTAGCTTTTTTGTCAGCCAACCAACGGCTTGAAAGAATATCCAGACTACGTTCATCCAATTCCGCCATGGCCTCTGTTAACAAATCCTGGCCATGCCCTTGCCAATCTGCATTTTCCAGCAATACAGAGGGGTCGGCGCTGTGTTGCTGAAGATAATTGGCAGGCGCCGCATAGCTTTCATCTTCCGAATCATCGACGGGCAAATCGAACGACATATCCGGACTGCCCAAACGTTTTTCCATTTCATAAACGTCACTGAGTTCAACATTGAGGTCTTCAGCAATAGCTAACGCTTCGTCATTCGATAACCAGCCTATGTCCTGTTTGGATTTACGAAGATTGAAAAAAAGTTTGCGTTGTGCTTTGGTTGTCGCAACTTTGACTATACCCCAGTTTTTAATCACATACTCGTGAATTTCAGCTTTAATCCAGTGCACCGCAAAAGAAACCAGACGCACGCCTATGTCAGGATCAAAGCGCTTAACGGCTTTCATCAGTCCGATATTGCCTTCCTGAATAATATCCGGCATGGATAAGCCGTAACCACTATAGCCTCTGGCGACATGAACGACAAACCGCAAATTGGTCATGACCAATTCACGCGCCGCTTCTAAATCACCGTGATCTCTAAATCTTAACGTTAATTCGCGTTCCTGATCGGATGTCAATCTGGGCATTTGTCTGACCAGATTTAAATAAGCATCAAACGTTCCAACCGACAAATTGACGGGTAATGCCAATGCGTTACTCATAGTACCTCCTAGGTAAAATTTTTCAGAATTTTAGCACTCTCAACATCAGATTGCTAATAATTATTGCGGTTTATCTTTTTTATTCAGGTTTCAACTGCCGAAGTTGATAAACAAGCACGGACCACGAACCTAATACACCTAACATCGATGAAATAAAAATCAATGCCAGCGTATCTGTGAAACTTAAAAATAATAGATGGAAGCTGCCCTCATAGAGTCCCGAGAGTTTTTCAACCGGCTGCCTTAATATCAGCATCAGCACAGTAACAATAAACCAGGCTGCTACGCCTGAAATAAAACCGATCCAGAAGCCGCTATATAAAAACGGCCTCTGAATGAATGAATTTGTGGCTCCAACCAATTTGGCAATCACCACTTCATCACGCCGATTATGCAGCTCCAGTCGAATCGTATTGCCGATAACAAACAATACGGCAAGTCCCAGCATCAGGTTTAATAAAATAGCAAAAAGGCGTGCGACAGCCATAATAGACTGTAGACGCTCAACCCATTGCAGATCAACCTGGGCAAAATCGACTTCCGGGTATCGTTGGAAACTTTGCAGCAGATTCTCGAGTCCTTGCTTGTCCTCCAAAGAATTTTTAGGTACTACCTGAATAACGATAGGCAAGGGATTGTTTTCCAGTGCGTTAATGGCTGCGCCGAAGCCGCTATAGCGTTGAAATTCAGCTAACCCTTGCTCTCTGGAAATCAACTTGACGCTCTGGACATCGGGATTTTTTCTAAGGTTGTCGGCCAATTTACTAGCGTGTGTGCCAGAAACATCATCCTTGAGAAACAGGGATATTTGATTACTGATTTCCAGACTCCCCGTTAATTGCTGAAGATTCATCACTAAAATATAAAAACCGCTGGCAAGTGAAATGGCAATAGCTAAAACAGTTATTGTCATTATCGAGGTAAATGGCGAGGCCACCAGGCGGCCAAGACTTGAAAACAAGGCGTGTGCATGCAGATCACGATGGGCTTGCAATTTATCGATAAAATTGCCGCCTGCGATTTTAGTTTGCCGGGTATCGTGCCTGACTGGCTTAACGGGTTGACCTTTACGAATGTAATCTTTATTACCCTGTTTCATGAATTAACTCGAAACCAGTTGACCATGATCCAGCTTTAACACGCGATGGTTCAACTGGGTGATCAAAGAAATATCATGTGAGGCGATTAATACAGTAACGCCGACTTGTTGAAATTCCCCAAATAATAACATGATTTCTGTGGACAGTTCCGGATCCAGATTCCCGGTCGGCTCATCCGCTATAATAATTGGCGGCTTGTTTACCACAGCTCTGGCAATCCCGACCCGCTGTTGTTCGCCGCCGGATAAGGCCTGAGGGTATTTCTTCTCCTTGCCTGACAAGCTGACTTTATCCAATGCTGCACGGACCCTGCGAGCGATTTCATGATGTCCGTAACCGGCTATCACTAACGGCAGTGCCACATTATCAAATACGGTTCTATCCTGAAGGAGCTTGTAATCCTGATAAATCACCCCCATTTTCCTTCTTATAAAAGGCAGCTGTTTTTCCTTGGCTTGACTGAGGTTTTGACCATCCAATAAAATCTGTCCCCGGCTGCAGCGCTCCATTGCGGCAATCAACTTTAATAAAGTGCTTTTCCCTGCCCCGGAATGACCGGTAAGAAAAGCGATTTCGCCACGCCGCAAATGAAAACTGATATTGCGCAGTACATCGCCAGTATCAGGATAGCGCTTGGTTACATTATCAAACTTCAACATAGCTTTAGTCCTTGACAAACAAGGCATCTACAAACAATTCCGCATTAAAATCCTGCAAATCATCAATTCCCTCGCCTATGCCTATATAGCGAATTGGAATTCCAGTGTGTTTAGCCAGAGCGAAAATAACGCCGCCTTTTGCTGTGCCGTCCAGTTTGGTCAATACCAGCCCGGTTAAAGCGACCGTTTCATTAAAAAGTTTGGCCTGGGACAAGGCATTTTGCCCGGTGCCGGCATCTAAAACCAGCAATACTTCATGGGGCGCTGTTTCATCCAGTTTACCCATAATCCGTTTTATTTTTTTCAGCTCATCCATTAAATTCGATTTCGTATGCAAACGGCCTGCGGTATCAGCAATCAATACGTCTATTCCTTTGGCCTGCGCAGATTGTACGCCATCGTATATAACCGATGCAGAATCTGCCCCGGTATGCTGGGCTACCACATGGATATTATTGCGCGCGCCCCAAACCTGCAGCTGCTCGACAGCCGCCGCTCTGAAAGTATCTCCTGCCGCCAGCATAACGCTATGGCCCTGTGCCTGCAAACGTTTGGCCAATTTACCGATCGTGGTCGTTTTACCTGCCCCATTAACACCGACAACCAAAATAATAAATGGTTTATTCTGATTTGGGATTTGCAGAGGTTTGCTGCAAGGCTCGAGTATGCTCAGCAATTCTTGTTTTAAGGCCGCTGATAACGCCAAGCCGTCATTCAATCGATGCCGCTCCACACTTTGCGTCAAGTGCCGGATTATTTCCGTTGTAGCGTCAATACCCACATCCGCCATTAACAAGCTGGCTTCAATTTCTTCCAGTAAATCTTCGTTGATTTCTTTCTGGCCTATGGGCAGACTGCCCAGCATGCCACTAAGCCCGGAGCGGGTGCGCCTCAACTGCGACTTGAGACGTATGTAAAGCGACTCAGGCGCGGGTTCTACATAAATTTCTTCAATTAGCGCTTCAACTGGCGCTGAAACAGCACCCGTTGCAACGAAGTCTTTTCGAGGCGGTTCCTTTTCGATAACAGGAACAGGTGTTTCTATACTTCCGTATCTGCTGTAAAAACTGATCGCAATCAATGGCAGCATTAATATCGCCGCAACAGCATGATGTGCTACGGCAGCCCATAAAGGCATGCCCAGCTTAACACCAGCAATGCCCAAACCAACCTGCACAAAAAGCAATACACCTAGCCATAAGCCGGCTGTTCGTACCGGTTTTTGGGAATTTCTGGCAGTTGCGATAAACATCAGCAGGCTGAGCAACACAAAGGATAACAATGCGCCAACTCTATGCAGCCAGTTAGCCGCCACCTGTGCATCGAATGAAATAACGCCGGTATAGCCTGTCAATAAACCATTAAATAAATTCAACGCATTCTGAAAATCAGCTTCAGGCAGCCATTGTCCATTGCATTGTGGAAATCCTGTACAGGCTAAAGCTGCTTGATTAGAGCTGACCCAGACACCGGAAATTATCTGCACCAATAAAACCAGCAGGGCAAACCGGGCAAAATTTGCAAGACCCGGACGCACTTGTTGTCCACCGGCTATTGCCGGGTTTACGCGCAAATATAGCCAGAAAAACAGCCAGAAAGTTATCATGCCCAGCACTACATGAGTGGTTGTCACGACAGGCATCATAAGTATAGCTTTAGCCCAGAATCCCAAAGCCGCCTGTAAAGCAACGAGGACTAATAGCAGGCATGAAGCCGTCATTGCCGCCAAGCGGCATTGTTGCTGCCCCCATGAAAACAAAGCCAGCAGCAAAATCAACAGACCGAGAACTTCTGTCAGGTATATATGCCCGTCTTGTTGCAATATCCTGATAAAACCTTGATGCGATAATGCCGGTTCAGCACCCGAAAGACGAACGTATGCCCCCAATACAATAACTATCAGCGTTAAAACAACGCCAAATAGTGTTATTTTTCTAAACATTTTATTTCCCACTTGTGCAGTGCCTTTTTTTATATGTGGATAGATAAACAAATATTATTCTGATTAGCAAGAATCTTCAGCCAAGGTACAACACTGACCGACAACGTCGTTCCGGCAGAGCCTGCCCCGGCCAGGGATTGCCGGGGGTTTGCCGGAGCCGAAGACCACGCAATGAAACCGGAAGCCAAGGCTTGTCCTGAGCGTAGTCGTAAGGGATGGCATTATTGAGACTGCATCCTTGCAGCCTGGATACCGGCACAACTATGTCTGGAGCTGGTTTGTATTAACCCGAAGGGCGTCTGGCAGCATAGCCTGACGTAAATCCCGGCCGGTATGTTGAATTCTGCGAACGGATGAAGTATTTTGCTAATCAGCACTATTGTTGATAACTATATAATTTTGATTTTCATAACAGCAGCTTTAAATCAGGTACTAGACTAGCCAATTTGTGAAATTCTCAGCAGGTGCATAAGATCATCTTTTACTTTGTACGTATCAAAATCCGGTTCATATTGCATCATTAAATTACCTAGCGGATCTATTAAAAAAAGCATTCCGTCGGGGATATTGCCTTGTCTGATTTCAGTCATTTTTTTTGCCAGCGCTGTATCAGGCTTTACTCTGATCAGATCGGAATTAAGTGCGAATTCCCGGTTTTCATTAGCGATTAATTTTTCTATCAGCGCGTCGTCGATCCTGTTTTCTTCACGCAACAAGCTCAAAAAGAGCGCGTTATCCTCTTTGTTTTCCGAACGGCGCAGTCTCCATAATAAGGTATCTTTCAGCCACCATTGACTTGCCGCCTCTTGAGCGGGATCTTTAAAAACAATAACGATGCGGCGGGTACGGGGTAACTCCTTATTCAACATGAGGCGTAACTGCTTGGTCTTAAGCAGCGCATCAAGACAGATTTCATTGCAACCGGTATTAGGAATCACATTGACTATCAGCCAGTGGCCGGGAAGTTCCCCCATATTTTCGGCTGAAAATGTATCAAAACCGCTAAAATCACTCCGCCTGGTAATCACCGGCGGGATTATCAACTGTCCTCTATTGGTTGAGCCCTTTACCATACCAGGATTTTCTTTTAATCCCCAGGCGATTAAAAAGGGAATAATGGTCATTCCGAAAATAGCCAGAATCAATTTGCGATTTTTTTTCTGCTGATTATTCGTCATTCTTTTTAATACTGTACCAAAAAAATAGTATTGTGAGCGTCAATGCCAGCGCAAACCACTGGATTGCATAGGCTGTATGTTGTTCAGGCAGCATGATTGTACTTTTGCGCCAATCCCGCTTGTAGCCTTCGGGCAAGTGCTTATCCAGCTCTATTTGAAATGGAAATAGTGAATAATTCAGTTTCTTTGCCAAAATCTGACTGTCAACAACCTGTACTACCGATGGCCAACTGTCTGTTGGTATTTCCGCGCCGGCAATTTTTATACCGACAGCAGGAAAACGATTGATACGCCCCGTAACAACGGCTTGTAGTTCCTTGATGTGCACATCCGGCAAAATGGTCCTGTCCATATTTAAAGGTATCCAGCCCCGGTTGACTAAAACCGCCCTGGTTTGTCCTGGCAATACCAACGGGGTTAAAACAAAATATCCCGCTTTGCCATCACTGATTTGGTTATCGATCAAAAATTGATGCGTTTGATCATAATGTCCGGCTGCTTTTACTTTTTTATATCTGGCTTCGTCCACATTAATTTCAACAGTACCAGGCAGCTCTATGGCTTCAGAGGCTGAACCTTGTTCCTGCTGTTTGAGAAATGCCCGTTTTTCTTCTGCGCGTCCCAACTGCCAGGCTCCCAGTGCAAGTAACAGCGCTAACAAACCTAAATAAGCCAGTGTCGGCCCTTTTTCAAACTTTATTGAATAGCGTTCTGTTTTAATAATCATGCTTTTTTTCTTTAAACTATTGGCACAAACGCATTAATAACCGAGAATAGAAATACTTTACTAGCAAGCATAACTCTACCATGATTATCAAAAGCGTCGTCATTATTGCCTTTATCCTGATAATTATCAGTCTCGGCTCCGCCCTGTTTTACCTGGTTAGACATAAAACCGAGGAACAATCCGAAAAAACCGTTAAAGCGCTGACTTTTCGTATCACTCTTTCAATCCTGTTGTTTATTTTTGTTTTTATTGCCGTTGCCACAGGCATTTTTAAACCTCATGGACTCGGAGTGAAGATGCATAAACCGGCACAGACTGATCATATGAGGTATCCACCTTAAATAAAAAGAGACCGCCGGCCTGACAAAAAAAAAGCGCTGCCTGTTTTTTAGGCAGCGCTTTATTGATATTGCTGTGTCAACTACAGCAAATAAACAAAGATAAACAAGCCTAACCATACCACGTCAACAAAATGCCAGTACCATGCTGCAGCTTCAAAAGCGAAGTGGTTTTCCGGATTGAAGTGCCCTTTCCAGCTACGGAACAGCACGACACTGAGGATAATAGCCCCTATACAAACATGCAGGCCATGAAAACCCGTCAGCATAAAGAAGGTAGAGCCATAGATGCCTGATCCCAACGTCAAGCCCATTTCGGTATAGGCTTCGTGATATTCATAGGCCTGAAACGATACGAACAAAAAGCCTAAGGCAACGGTTGCAATTAAACCTTTAATCAACTGATCCCGGTTTTTTGCAAGCAGGCCATGATGCGCCCAAGTTACGGTGACGCCGCTGCTTAGCAGAATCAAGGTATTCAGAAACGGCAACCCCCAAGCTCCCATAGGCTCAAGTTCTGCGCCAAATTTTCTGGCTCCGGACTCATCAACCCCCAGGGCTTTGGGACCATTAGTCGGCCAGGTCGCATCAAATGAAGGCCAAAGCAGTTCTTTGGTCGCAGCGCCGGTGCCTTCACCACCCAGCCACGGTACTGATAAATTACGCGTATACCAAAGTGTGCCAAAGAAAACGGCAAAAAAAACGATTTCTGAAAAAATAAACCACATCATACCCATACGATAGGAAATACCTACCTGGGTACTGTACATACCCGATTCACTTTCAGTAGCCTGTAACGTAAACCATCCGGTCAGCATGATAATGAATATTACCAGACCCAGCACCATCATAGTCGGGCCTATCGAAGAACCATTCAAGTAATTTGCAAATCCGGCCAGCATGGTAAGCAGGCCTGCAGTACCTATCACTGGCCAGGTGGCTTTATGGGGAATGTAATAAGTATCAGTTGTAGACATAAAAATCCTCTCTTATTTTTTCACTGAGGTTTCAGTATTATCAAAAAATGTATAGGCAAGTGTAATTGTTTTATATTGCTCGGGTATTTCGGGATTAACAACAAAACGAACCGGCATGGTTCTACCTTCTCGCGCCTTGAATGTTTGTTCTGTAAAACAAAAACACTCGGTTTTTTTAAAATATTCAGCAGCAGGCCCGGGTGAAATACCTGGAATTGCCTGAGCCACCATGACTTTATCAGTCTTGTTTTCTGCATAAAAATTCACCGTGTAGTACTGTCCCGGATGAATTTTCAGTTTTTTTGTTTCTGAACGAAAAACCATAGGAGCCGCTTTATTGACCGTAGTCATAAATTCCACGGTAATTTCCCTGTTCTTATTGACCTTGTAGCTGACTGCTTCATCGACTACAGGTATACCGGGTTTCTCTTTTTTAAATACCACTTCACACATCACATCATAAAGTGGAACCATTGCATAGCCAAAACCAAACATGGCTACAGCAACAAGCACCAAAATACGAATTAATCTGGTATTCTTTTGTTGGGTGTCGTTATTCATTGAGAAACTGCTTTTATTACCGCCAAAACATAAATAGTGACGGCAATTGAGATTAAAACCAAGGCTGTCAGTATATTTTTCGTTTTTATATTCATTATTTTACCTGTTAAGCTGCCTTTAAGCAGGCCGGATTTGCGCAGCAAACCCGGCCTGGCTGACCACAGCTTAAATATGCTCAGTAGGTATAACTGCGGGAGGTGTAGTAAAGGTATGATAAGGAGGCGGCGATGGCAGAGTCCATTCCAGGCCATGCTTGTGAGCATCTTCCCAAACCTCATCCGTTACTTTTTCACCCGTTCCACCTCTAATGGTGTCAATAACGATATACAAAAATAGCAACTGACTGGCACCGAATATAAAACCGCCAATACTTGAAATCATATTCCAGTCAGCAAATTGCACCGCATAATCAGGAATTCTACGCGGCATACCTGCTAACCCCAGAAAATGCTGAGGGAAAAACAGAATATTAACTGAAACCGCGGATAACCAGAAATGCAATTGGCCAATTTTTTCGTTATACATGTGACCAGTCCATTTAGGCAGCCAGTAATAACCAGCAGCCATTAACGAGAAGACAGCAGCAGGCACCAGTGTGTAATGAAAATGCGCAACGATAAAGTAAGTATCATGGTATTGAAAATCAGAAGGCGCAATAGACATCATCAAGCCGGTAAAGCCACCCATCGTAAACAAGACTACGAACGCAATTGAAAACAGCATGGGTGTCTCAAACGTCATCGAACCTTTCCACATGGTCGCAGTCCAGTTAAATACTTTAACGCCGGTAGGAATAGCAATTAACATGGTTGCATACATGAAGTACAATTCACCCGCGATAGGCATACCCACTGTAAACATGTGGTGAGCCCAAACGATAAACGATAAAAATGCAATCGAAGCTGTCGCGTAAACCATTGAGCTATAGCCAAATAATGGTTTACGCGCAAATACGGGGATAATTGTCGATGTCACACCAAAAGCAGGCAAAATCATTACGTAAACTTCAGGGTGGCCAAAGAACCAGAAAATATGTTCGTAAAGAACTGGATCGCCACCGCCCGCTGCATCAAAAAAGCTGGTGCCGAAAAACTTGTCAGTCAGCAACATGGTTACCGCACCTGCAAAAACCGGCATGATAGCAATTAACAAGAAGGCGGTAATTAACCAGGTCCAGACAAACAACGGCATTTTCATTAAGGTCATGCCGGGCGCGCGCATATTGAAAATTGTTGCAATGATGTTAATAGAGCCCATGATGGAGGAAATACCCAGCAAATGCACTGCGAAAATCGCAAACGGCAAGGCTTTGCCGGTTTGCAGCATCAAAGGCGGATACATGGTCCAACCACCCGCAGGTGACCCGCCCTCCATAAACAGGGTACTGGCCAGCAATGAAATACCCGCGACCAACATCCAGAAGCTCATGTTGTTCATGCGCGGCAACGCCATATCAGGCGCACCTATCATCATGGGTATCATCCAGTTGGCCAGACCAACGAAGGCAGGCATAACCGCACCAAAAACCATTACCAAAGCGTGCATGGTGGTCATTGAGTTAAAGAATTGCGGTTGTACAAACTGTAAACCCGGTTCAAACAACTCGGCTCTGATAATCATGGCCATGGCGCCGCCAACAAAAAACATCGCCAGTGAAAACACCAGATACAAAGTGCCAATATCTTTATGATTGGTGGTAATTACCCATCGTAAAAGCCCTTTGGCAGGACCGTGAGCGTGATCATCGTGATGATCATCATGTTCAGCTACTACAGCAGACATAGTTTATACCTCATAAAATATATAAAAAAGATTTGATTGATAACAGTGTCAATGGCTTATTCATCATCCTTTGCAGCAGGCAATGCCGCTTGCAAAGCCTGAATTGCTGAAGGCTGTATAGCATCATTCACGGAATTACCCAAAGCATTACGGGTATAGGTTACAACTGCGGCAAAATCGGTTGCACTTAACATTGTACCAAAAGCCGGCATCATGCCTTTCCCGTTCAACATTAAATCCACCTGAGCCTTAATATCACCTTTTACCACCGGGCTTCCGGTTAAAGCAGGAAATGCAGGCGGCATACCCTGACCTTCCGCCTGATGGCATGAGGCGCAGTGACTGGCGTATACAGATTTTCCCTTAGTCACCAATTCATCTTTCGACAGCACTACATTGGCATCTGTTTTTTCATCCGGCGCTGCTTTTGCTGCGGGTGCTGCAGCTGCTTCTCCTCCAGATGTTTGCGGCAACAAATCCTGAATTGCCTTGGGTTGTATTTCATCGCCGACTTTATTACCCAGGGAGTTTCTGGTGTAAGTAATAACCTGGGCTAGCTCATCCGCTTTTAACATCTTGCCAAAAGCAGGCATTCCACCTTTACCATGCAATACAATGTCTGCTTGGGTCTTGATATCACCCGTTACTACAGGACTCGCCGTAATGGCAGGGAATGCACCCGGAATGCCTTTACCTTCAGCACCATGACAAGTCACGCAATTTTTGGCATAAACGGCAGCACCTTTAGAAACTAGTTCATCATGACTTTGATCGCTTAAATCAGGGCCTTTTTTAGATTCTTCTATCGTCTTTTTCACCCAGGCATCATAGTCAGGCTGTTCCATAGCTACAACCACTATTGGCATGAAGCCATGATCCTTGCCGCAAAGTTCTGTACACTGGCCGCGATAAGTACCGGCTTTGTCGATAGAAGTCCATGCTTCATTAATAAAACCGGGATTAGCATCCTTTTTCCAACCCAGCTCAGGCACCCACCAGGAATGAATGACGTCAGCCGCTGTAAATACGAAACGAATTTTCTTGTTAACCGGAACTACCAGAGGGTTATCAACATTTAATAAATAATGAGGAACAGAGCGGGGATCAATACCCGAGCCGATCTGACGCGCCTTATTGCTGGTTTCATCCAGACTGCTGAAAAAATGCACACTATTATCAAGATATTCATATTCCCATTTCCATTGATGCCCGGTTACCTTGATAGACATGTCGGAATCCTGCACATCATCCAGTTCCATCATCGCCTTTGTTGCCGGTATAGCCATGCTGATCAGGATCAAGGTCGGAATAATCGTCCAGATAATTTCAACGGTCGTGTTTTCATGAAATTGTTCCGCTTCATGCCCTTTTGATTTACGGTGATGGTAAATCGAGTAGAACATCGTACCAAACACACCAATACCTATGAATACACAAATCCATAGAATCAACATATGCAGGTCATAAATGTCATTGCTGACCTTTGTAACCCCTTTCATTAAATTGAGGGTGTAATCCGCCTGCGCTGTTCTCAAGGCTAAAGCCATCAAGATCAGACCAGCGAATAGTTGCTTTGTTTTGTTCACGGAGCAGCCTCTTCGATAGTAGTAGTTATAAAACTTTTTGGTAAGTGTTATATCGTTTCGTAATATCAAGCAGCGCAAAAAAAGCTGGCATTGTTCCCTTTACGTAATAATTATCACAAATAAACTGGGAAATTCTAACCTATGAAGCCTATCTATACCAGCTGTCCTTGTTATGATTTTAAGTTGGCACAAAAAAAAGGCTTGTGAATCAGAGAAATCACAAGCCTTTTGTTGTTAGTTGGAAGTTGCTATCAGCTGTTTAACGCATCTGCATAAGCCATATCAAAAGTTGGAATATGATGGTCTAGCCAACCTTTAACCATTTGACCCACTTCATCAGTAACGTCCGCTTCACCCGCACGGAACTTTGTTTGCAAGTCAGCACAAACAGCTACCAATTTATCATGCTCTTCCTTGTGGCGCCCATAACCATCAAAACCTTTTGCCTGCATTTCTTTTTCTTCATGGGCAAAATGCTCAACAACATAGGCGATCAAATCATCCAGCTGATCACCTATTGCAGGACGATCTGCCCCACCTGTTGCCAAATCATATAATTTATTTAGCTTGCCAAATAAAATCTGGTGTTCTTCATCTGCGAAAGAAACTTTGGTACCAAATTGACTAGCTGTCCACGTAATTAAAGCCATGTTTTTTCTCCTGATTGTGTTATTTATATTAACCGTAATAAAATTATGGAATATATTTTACGATGAGTCAATCCTTTTTAGCCAGGTTTAAGGAGCTTGACAACTACTAACGAGAAAGAGTAAAAATAAAACTTCAGCTTCGTTACGCTCCAAGGGAGCAGAGCAGTAACCTTTACTGGATACACAGCATAGCCGATAATCCGATGGCCTTTCATACAATCGAGGAGGAAACGATTATGAGTAAAGAAGACGACATCGATTTGCGAAAAAATGAAGAACCAGCAAAAGATAAAACTGTCGACGCTGCCAAAGATCTCATATTGATTACCGGTATCGGCGGCTTCCTGGGGCTTTCGCTCAGCAAAGCACTGGCACAGGATTATCGTGTCATCGGTTTGGATCGGGAGTCCGGATGTTCAATTTATCCGGATTGTGTGCCCTGCGATTTAACCTCGGACAGTTCAGTCAAGAAAGCCATGGACGAATTGCGAAAACGCTTTGGCAGGCGCTTCATCTCGGTCGTACACTTGTCCGGCTACTATGATTTCACCGGTGAGCCCAATCCGCTGTATAAGGAAGTCAATGTCAAAGGCACCCGCCGCTTGCTGCAGGCCCTGCAAGACTTCGAGATCGAACAGTTCATCTATGCCAGCACGATGCTCGTTCATGCTCCCACCGAGCCTGGCGTACCTATCACCGAAGATTGGCCGCTACAGCCCAAATGGGCCTATCCACAGTCAAAACTTGAAACGGAAGCAGTCGTCCAAAAAGAGCATGGCGCCATTCGCTATGTACTCCCACGCATCGCAGGCGTATATACGGATCATGTCCAACCCCCGACGCTGGCGCATCAGATACAGCGAATCTATGAACGCCAGTTTTCCAGCCGCGTCTTCGCCGGCACTATCTCCCACGGCCAGGCGTTTATTCATATCGACGACCTGCTCGATGCTATCACTCGTATAGTCCGGTTGCGTAATAAGTTGCCGGCTGAGACCGCACTGCTTCTGGGCGAGCCATCGACGATGGGCTATGAGGCTCTGCAAAACGAACTTGGGTTTTTGATCCATGGCGAAACATGGGAGACAGAAACCTTGCCGAAAATTCTGGCCAAGGCCGGCGCCCATTTGCAGCATCAGATGGAGATTGTTATTCCGGATTCTATTGATAAAGGCGAAAAACCTTTTATCAAACCGTTTATGGTTGACCTGGCTGATGATCACTATGAACTGGATATCTCCAGAGCTCGGAAGCTGCTGGATTGGGAGCCCAAACATTCGCTGCGCGATGCTTTGCCGGCGATTGTGAAAGAGCTGAAGGCCGAACCCTTGAGCTGGTATAAGCGCAACAAACTCACGCCGGCCGAATGGATAGAGACCATGGCCGCACAAACCGAGCCAGCCGACCAGTTCCTGGAAGCTTACAACCAATCGGTGCGCGTCGAGCGCCGGCAAAATCTCTGGGCGCATTATCTCAATATGGGTATGGGCGCTTGGCTGATGACCAGCCCGCCCATTCTGGGTTATCAGGATCAGGCGATGGTAGCCAACGATCTGATAAGCGGCGCTCTGGTATTTTTGCTAGGAGCGCTATCGCTGTCGCGGGCGATGGTGTGGGCGCGCTTCGCCAATGCGGCGGTCGGGTTATGGCTGTTATTCGCGCCTCTGGTTTTCTGGACGCCAAGCGCTGCGGCTTATCTCAATGATACTTTGGTAGGCTCCCTGGTGATCGGCTTCGCGATCCTGACCCGGCCCATTCACGGCGTTGGTATTATTGCAAGCATGACCGGCCCCGACATCCCGCCCGGATGGGACTACAGCCCCTCATCGTGGATGCAGCGCATACCGATTATCTTCCTGGCGTTCATAGGCCTCTATGTCTCCCGCTATCTTGCCGCCTATCAATTGGGCCATATCGGGAATGCCTGGGATCCTTATTTCGGTAATGGTACTGAAATAATCATCACCTCCGAGATATCAAAGGCCTGGCCCGTTCCCGACGCCGGCCTCGGCGCCGTGACCTATGTGCTGGAGATACTCACCGGCATTATAGGCGGCCGTAATCGCTGGCGCACGATGCCGTGGCTGGTAATTCTGTTTGGCGTGATGATTGTGCCCTTGGGCGCCGTCAGCATTTTCTTCATTATCATCCAGCCCATTCTGATCGGCACCTGGTGCACTCTCTGCCTGGTGGCTGCGGCGGCGATGCTGATCCAGATTCCTTATTCTGTCGATGAATTGATTGCCACCGGCCAGTTTCTGGCAGAACGCCGACGTAAAGGCAAGTCGGTCATACTGGCTTTCTTGCGAGGCGACACGATAGAAGGCGGAAGCAAAATGGAGGACGAGGATTTTGAAGGCTCACCCTGGGCTATATTCAAGGACATGCTCGGTGGCGGCGTCAATTTACCCTGGTCGCTGGTTGTTAGTGCGGCCATCGGGGTCTGGTTGATGTGCACCCGACTGGTTTTTGCCACCCAGGGCGCTCAAGCAAACAGCGATCATTTGATCGGCGCCCTGGTCATTACGGTTTCTATTACGGCTCTGGCGGAATCCGCTCGTCCGGCGCGTTTTGTCAATATGCTGCTTGCCATCCCTCTGATGGCCGCTCCCTGGATGCTAGAAGGCGGAAGTCTTGGCGCTGATTGGGCTGGAGTCTTGGCGGGTTTCCTGCTAATCCTTTCGAGCATACCCCGGGGCAAGATCGAGAACCACTACGGGAACTGGAGCCGGTATCTGGTTTAAGAAATCGCAAAAAATAACCTCTATTTGTCTCCCTTGAATTTGAGGTTAAATAGTCATGTAGTATTTCGGTAACGATAGGTCAGCGTGGCGGTTCGAATAGGACAGGTAGCCGACCTCATCGATGACCAGCAAAGCAGGCGCCGCATAGTAACGCAAGCGCCGACGCAGCGCCGAATCGCTGTCGAGGGCGGCGAGATCGCCAAGCAGTTGGCCAGCCGTGGTGAATAGAACGGGTATGGCCATGAATGACGGCGTGATGGGCGATATTCTGGGCGATGGTGGATTTCCCCAGACCGCTGGCACCGACCAGGATGACGTTGGTGGCCGTCTTTAAGAACTCCAGGCTTAACAATTCGCTGATGACCGTCTGCTCGCATTGCTCCGGCCAGTTCCAATCAAAGTCGGCCAAGAGCTTGAAACGGCCGATATGAGCGCTGCCCAGACGTCGTTCCAGGCTGCGCTTGGCCCGTTCGGCTTCCTCCCAGATGAGCAGCGGCTCGATCCAGACGCTGTCGATAAGTTCATGCCAGTGTGCGAGTAAGCCATAGAGATGCAAGTCTTTCGCCCGTTGCTGTAAGTGTTCAAGCGGGGTCATGGCCAGCCTCCGTGATTTGGTCGTACGTGTCCAGCGGGTGTGCTTGAACAGGTGTGTCACGCGCTTGTAAATGACTGGGCAAGATAATCTCGACCGGCGGCGGTAAAGCACGCGCCTCCTCACGTCGACGTTCCAGGGCGAGACGTACCGCATTCGGGTGCGGCACGCCGCGTTGCAAGGCCTCCTCTGGATGCCGGCTTGCAGTTCAGTGGCGCCATAACGGTCAAGCAGGCGCAACAGGGCGGCGGTAATCCGCCCCAGGGGTTCCCCACGGTCAGCGGCTTGTATGAGCAGTTCGCGACTTTGCGGGACGGCTTGTGACAGTCGGTCGGTGCCGCGGTGTTGGCTGGCTTGGTGTTTGTGTTCGAGCAAGGCCTCGATATGCGCCGGAATTTCGATTTGCAGCCCACGGTCAAAGCTGCGTAGGCGGCTAGCCAGCACGTCCTGACCATCAAGGATCCGCACCTCCTGCAGGTCAGCCACCACGGTCAGGGTGCGTTGCACAGCGTCATGGGGCACCGAGTAATCATTGAGATCAAAACGGACATAGGCTGTCTTGCCAACCTTCACCACCACCTGCTCGTCGGTCTGATAGGGGTTTTCCGGTAAGGCCAAAAGCTGCTTGCTTTCCAGGGCGAAAGCTTCGCGGACAGTGAGCGTCGTGTCTTCAGGACAGCGCCGGTCGGCGGCAAGGCCGGTCATCCAGGCTTCAGCCTGGGCATTGAGGTCATTCAGGCCGGTGAAGGTGCGACCGGCGAAAAAATTGTCGCGGATGTAGCGGATAGCCCGCTCCACGCGGCCCTTTTCATTGCCACGGGCAACGGCTACAGGTCGGGGTTCGTAGCGATGATGACCGGCGAAGCCCAGTAACACCGGATTGAAACGGATAGCCTGACCCTGCCGCTCCAGGACGGCGCTTTTCAAATTATCATAGTTATGTGGCGCAAACCGTTATGTGTTCCCACACTGCCAAACCCTTGTCAGACACGGTGGGTTAAGCAATGTGGGGAACATAATTTTTATAGCGACTGCAGCCATTTCATCAGTTCTTCGTCTTGCCGCCATCCACCATTTGGAGGGGATGCCTCCGCAGTATCGGTGGGCGGCAAGCAGGCAGCTAGCGCAGCTTGCTTAGTTCGCAGGTTAATTTCGGCGTAGCGCTGTGTTGTTTCAAGATTCACATGACCTAACCAACCCGGGATCACATTAATGTCCACGCCTGCTTCCAAAAGCTGAACAGCCGCCGTGTGCCGGAACACATGCGGTGTAACTCGGTGCTTTCGAGCTATATCCGAACTGAGGTGAATCTCAGAAGTGTGTCGTGTGACCAGCTTATAGAGACCGAAACGGGTAAGTGGACGACCTGTGCGCGACATAAATAATGGCTGAGAAGGGTCTGCCCGGCGAACTGTTTCGAGTTGCCTGAGCAGTGCCGCGGTTTCAGGCCAGATCGGGCAACTACGCCATTTGTCGCCCTTACCATGAAGACGTACGCGAAGTGGCTCTTCGAGATCAACGTCACCAACACACAGATCAACGACTTCCTGAGCTCGCGCACCTGTGTTATACAACAACATAAGGATGCTGCGATCCCTTAAGGCAAGGGTTCCCTCTTGCGCCAGGGACTTGAACAACGAAGCGATCTCTTCCCGCTCCATGTAGAGGGTTTCCGATGCTGTTGTGCGTTTGGTTGGGATGGCTTCCACGCGTTGCGCTTCTGCGAGCATTTCTGGATAGTGTACCGCCAGGAAACGATAGAATGTGCGTAACGCGGCCAGTCGCTGGTTACGTGTACGGATCTGATTATTGCGTTCGGTCTCGATGGTGTGAAGGAATGCCAGAACCTGATCCGCGGTGAGATCAGTTAAGGCCAGCTTGGTAAGATGGCGATGCTTGGTTTTTGCGACTAAGACCAGAAACAGCTTAAGTGTATCGCGGTAGCTTTTTATCGAGGTAGCACGCAACCCTTTCTGAATTTTAAGATGGTCTTCGAAAAATGCGCATAACACGGAGCCGATACTGTTCATTGTAATTCTCCCGGTTGCGCAAAGGCGTGAAAGCGTTGAGCCGCTTCGCGCAGCAATTCATCAGTGATGGTCAGATAAACCGCTGTCGAATTGGGGTCGACATGCCCCAGAAAAGTCGCCAAATGTATAAGCCGGCGGTTAGGATCAACCCCTTCACGATACCAACGCAACAGCGTGCCCACGGCGAACGAATGGCGCAAGTCATGGACACGGGGTGACGCCACACCGGGTGGTAATCGAAGCTCAAGTTGCGGTAATAATTTATGAAAGGTTTGGCTGATGGTACAGGGATGGATGTGGCGGCCTTGGGTAAACGAGAACAAGGGTGTTTCCGTCGCTGCTGTTTCGCCATAACGCTGGTCGCAATACCGTCTCAACCGATTGGCCATGTTGGGGCCGAAGGGTACCCAGCGATTCTTGCTGAACTTGGTTTCACGAATCCACAAAATATTGCGTGTAAAGTCAACGTCGCCAACTGTAAGCCGCGCGACGACTTCGCCGACGCGTAAACCCAAGCCGTACAGTAAGGCAAACACGGTTTCGTACACCAAAGCACGCTGGGGACCTTTGGGGGTGTCGGATAAGCCACTTGCTACCGCCAGTAAACGTCGGGCCATCGTCAAATCGAATAAATAAGGTAGGCGTGTGCCCGTCTCGTGTTTAGATCGTTCTACGACTGGATTTTGATTTATCCAGCGCTGCAATACAGCCCAGTCGAAGAAGCGCCGGAGTACGCCAAGCAAATGATTGTAGCTTCGCGGACGGTGACGGGAACGCGATGCCATAAACGCAGCAATGACACTGCTCGTCACGGCTTGCCAACCCGTGATGCCCTGTTCGAATAGGTAGCGGTCGAGCAACCGTAGCGCCATAGTCTCGGTCTGATATTTTTTATTGAGCGCTTGTTTGTAGTGCAAAAAATCGGCGATGGGTTGTGCCAGGGCGCTGTGCAGATCATTCATAGAGCCACCCCGTCGCCTTGTGCGACTTCACGTAAAGCGGATAGCGCTACTTTCGAATAAATCTCCGTGGATTGGGGCGAACGATGACCCACATAATCGCCTATCGTCTTCAGCGGAAATTCGGCATCAATCAAGCGTTGCACACAGGTATGGCGTAACGTGTGGGCGCCGGGACGATGGACGTGTATGCCCGCCTTACGCAGATAATCAGCCACGCTGGAAGAAACGGCCGCATTGGTGATGGGTCTATGGGGTGCCAAAACACGGAAGAACAAGTGCCGGTCAGTTGTTTGAGGACGACCGTGCTGCAAATAGTCGATGATGGCCTCGGCGACAACAGTGGCCAGCGGATAAGCTGACCAATGTCCTGCTTTACGCGCAGGCACCTGGAAACGCTCCTGCTGCCAGTCAAAATCATCCAGTGTCAACTTGACAACCTCATGAGCACGCAGGCCATAGGTCACTAGCAGCAGAAGAATGGCGTAATCACGTCGTCCACGAACAGTTCGCCGATCAACCACTTGCAGCATACTACGCACTTGCTCCCAAGTGATGGCGCGCGGTATATCTGCCAAGCGGTATGACTGCGGCATCTCAACGGCAGCACTCAGATCCTCACTGAGAATTCGCTCCCGGTGACAATAGCGCAAAAATACCCGCACTACTCCGCACAGATTACTACGACCTGCCCGGGAAAGCTTAGGAGCCTGATCGACCACAAACGCCGCTAACAATGCCGGCGAAACCTCGGCGAGATGAGCGCCTATACGGGTCAAATAGGAGTCGAATCGGCGTAGGCCGTAGCGATAATGCAGCACGGAACTCGGCTGTAAACCGCGTTCTTCTTTCAGATATTGGACGAATCCCGGCGCCTCCGACAGAAAGGGAAAGGATACCGGTTTATGCTCCGGTTTCACGCAGCCTTCCGCGGCGAGGTTCAAGAGTTGTCTTGCCGGGTTACGTGCCTCCTCCATAACCTTGTGACGTGCGGCATCTGTACGACAGCCCTTACCGTGAAGTGTTAACCAATAAGCAGCAAAGGGCTCGACATAGGCAGTAGCCGATTCAAGATCGGACGCCCCTTGATGTTGGACGAATTCAATTCGCCGAACTGGCAAAGTATCGGCACGCGCCGAAACACATTGCGTTCAGCATAGCCTTCGGAGTTCAGCCATTCGACATAGTGCTCGATATGCGGTCCCAGCCAATTGGCACGGATCCGATCAATCGTTGCTGGTTTGATGAAATAACGCTCAAGCATGACAACCTCCATTCAATAAAAGACAGTGGAGATTTATTTTGTGCGTTCTTCAAAGCATTATGTTGCCTAATTTACCTGGTTTAACACGTCTGACGAAGGTTTGACAGTGTGGGGACACATAACGGTTTGCGCCACATAACCCCGATTATGTTCCCGGGAACATAATCGGGGCGCAAGGTTCTCGGAACGCCACCCCAGGCGGCAAAGGCCCCGACGTGGCCACGCAGGAAGTTCTCCATGTGGGCGCCCAAAAAAAAAAGCGCAGGAAGATGTGCCGCGACCAGGACAGCACCATGACAAAACCCATCAGCGGCCGTCGTGCACGGCCGATCTCAAGGTGCCCGAAATGGCCCCAGTCAACTTGTGCTTGCTCGCCGGGCAGGGTGCGCAGACGCAAGTAGGCTTCCGCTTTTGGCCGGGGCGATGTAAGGCAATGAGATGGCGAAAATGGTCGGGGCGACCCGAGTAACCACGATTTTTCACCATGGCGTACAGCCTACTCGCGGTGAGCTTGGGAAATTTGTCCAGGGTTTCCCGGATAAACGGCAGGTAGGGGTCGATGGCCGAGGCACGGCGTGGTCCACCGATCCGCGGTAGGCCGGCTTGGGCCAGTACACGGGTGACAGTACTGTGATGCACACCCAGTTGGGCGGCGATGGTGCCGATACGCCACTGTTCGGCATGATAATAACGCAGAATTTGCGCTTCGAGTTCAGGGGAAATGGTCATTTTGGGTTCCTCTTTGATCAAATTGAGCGATGTTGGGAATCCGGTGTCTGTGCAGGAAGTTTCTACGGACAAATGCCGAGCAGAGTGCCCCGCAAAAGTGGCAGCGCACTACGCTCTGGGTGGCGGGTAGCCGGCTAGCATCATCCAGTTCTCTGGCTGGCACCGAGTTCGCTGCCAGTAGATCATCTGGTGTGGGTGTTATTGAACCCTGATGCGTCACTTTATTTTTGCGCTGCCGGTAACGGCGAGTACGTTCGGCATGTTTATGACGGCCTTTTGCTGTCTGTTGGTAGCGAGAACCCGCTGTCCGCAACGATTCACAACGAACGGTTTTTGAACAAATATCAGAACAATAGATTTGGCCACGGTCGCAACGATTGCAGATGAGTACCTGCGTACGACAACGGACACAAAGGAATAATCGACAGGTAAATTTCATCGTTGGCTCCAGTTATGCCAACGAAATATCGACAGTACTTCCAGTTCATGGAATACTATCCCAGCACTCGTACTTCAGTGGGGTGTGGAGTACGGCATCGGATGAAACTTGCTGGTTTGGCCGATGCCGTGCTGTTCTTATTGGCGGTTACTTTTTACCGCATCTTGACTCTTCTTGTCATATCTCACAAGACAAACCCACGCAACCAATGCCCTCTTGAGCGAGTCCTTGGCGACAGATTCTACAAAAATAAAAATCAAATCCGCTTCCACATCAAAAATATATTCGAATTATTCTAGGAAAATGATTCTTGCGATAATCAATTTGGTTTTGCGGCCATCTATCCGAAGTTTTTTAGAGCCATTTACATGGGCCATGCAGCAATTGAATTTCCTCGACTTGCTGACCCACCTGGGCATCAATGGCGCACAAATTGCCGCGATAGTGGGTTCCATTATCGCTCGTATGGCCGGTGTGGGTTCGGAGTTAGCCACCCACAACTGGTTAATGAAGCACAGCGGCCTGGGCGAGTTAATGGAGGTTGATTATGAAGCGCTGCCCTTGATGACGATGTACCGGGCGGCCGATGCGTTGTGGAAACACAGCGCCCGGATCGAGCAGACCTTATTCACGCGCATTACTGATTTATTTGGTTTTTCGACCACCATCACCCTGTACGATCTTACCAATACCTATTTCGAAGGCGAAGTACCGCACAATACGAAAGCCCGGCGTGGACGTTCAAAAGAAACCTGCCCAGAGCAGCAC
>JAGXGJ010000016.1 GCA_024636875.1 Methylococcaceae bacterium
AAAACGCTAGCCAAAAAGGCAGAGTTACTGCAGGTATTGGAACTTCCTCAGTTACCGTTGCATAACAATGCAGCCGAGCTTGGCGCAAGGGTGCAGGCGCGTGCGCGTGATGTGAGCTTTCAAACCCGAAGCGAGAAGGGAACGAAGATAAAAGACACCTTTATGACGATTAATCAGATTGCCAAAAAATTAGCCGTGAGCTTTTACGATTATGTTTATCGAGAGTCTGGGCGATTCGAACTACCCTCTTTGGCAGATTTAATTACTCAAAAAGCGCAAACTTTGCCGGTTTGATGTTGCTTTTCCCCTGGAATTTAAAGTAGATATAGGAGCCAAAGTTGGTAAAGCGACCTTTGTAATACCCTCACCCTCACCCTAACCCTCTCCCAAAGGGAGAGGGGACTTTGTGTCGCTTTACCAACGTCGGACTCTATACCTATTACCTGTGTCCCACGAGGGGCTGCACAAGTTACGGCAAGTCAATCAAAAGAAATGTTCTCGAAGGCGAGTTTGAAAGATTGCTAAGGGCACTCAATCCCACCGAAGGGTTGTTTAAATTGGCTCGGATGATGTTTGAAGATTTATGGAACCACCGGCTCAATGCGCAAAAATCACGCGGTCAGTCCTTGACGGCTGAAATCGAGAAAATTGACAAAAAAATTGAGCAATTGCTCGACCGCATCGTTGATGCCGGTTCTTCCAGCGTCATCCGCGCCTACGAAAACCGCATCCAGGATTTGGAGGCTCAAAAGATTGAAATGAAGGAAAAGATCAGAAATTGCGGGAAACCGGCGAGAGACTATGATGAAACTTTTAGAACCGCTATGGAATTCTTGTCAAAGCCGCATAAACTCTGGCTTTCCGAACGTCTGGAAGACAAAAGAGCGGTGCTGAAGCTTACCTTTTCAGACCGTTTGGCCTATATCCAAAATGAAGGATTTAGAACCGCACAAACGACCTTACCTTTCAAGGTGTTAGCTGGCTTTTCAGGGGGTCAGAACATGATGGCGCGCCCGAGGGGATTCGAACCTCTGACCTCAGCCTCCGGAGGGCTGCGCTCTATCCAGCTGAGCTACGGGCGCGTTAGCTGCGTATTGTAACCGATCAGCACGGCGATTACGATAGCATTGTTTTCAGGTTTGCCAGATTGGCTTTGCCGCGCTCCTTGATAACTTCCTGGCTTAGCTGTTTTTTATTGACCCATTCCAGATCATCGGGCGGTAATTCATTTAAAAACCGGCTGGGTTCGCATTCGCTGATTTCACCATAACGTTTACGGTGCGTGCAGTAACTAAAGGTGCAGCTGCGCTGGGCGCGGGTGATGCCCACATAAGCCAGGCGGCGTTCTTCTTCTATATTGTCGCTTTCAATGCTGCTTTGATGGGGCAGAATATTTTCTTCCAGGCCGATCAGGAAAACGTGGGGGAATTCCAGTCCCTTTGCGGCGTGCAAGGTCATTAAGCTGACCTGATCACTGGCTTCTGCTTCCTGGTTTCTTTCCATAATATCCATCAGCATGATATTGGCGACAATTTCAGCCAGGGGTTTCTGGCCCTCGTTCCCGAGCTCTGCTTGGGAATGCTTGCCGGCTATGCGTTTAAGCCATTCAATCAGTTCATAGACATTCTTTAATTTGCGGTCGGCTGACTCTTTGGTTTTGCTGTCTTCTCTTAAAAACTGCTCATAACCGATTTGATTAATGACCTGTTCGATGACGGCAAAGGTGTCGCCGCGTTCAATACGGTCTGCTGTATCGATAACCCAATCATGGAATTTCCGAAGCCTTTGGATCGATTTCTCAGACAGTTTTTGGGTTAAGCCCAACTCGGAACTGGCGGCAAATAAACTGATATGCCGGTCATTCGCATAAGCCCCGAGCTTTTCCAGCGTTGTCGGGCCTATTTCACGCCTGGGGGTATTGATGATGCGTAAATAGGCTGCGTCATCATCCTGATTAACAAATAAACGCAGATAACCGAGTATGTCCTTGATTTCCGAATAGGCGAAAAACGAGGTGCTGCCGCTGATGAAATAAGGGATATTATTTTCCCTTAAGCCCTGCTCAAACAATCTGGACTGATGATTGCCACGGTATAGAATCGCATAATCCTGATATTGGCTGCCGGTTTTGAATTTATGATGCACGATTTCCGAAACGATCTGCTGGGCTTCGACCTGTTCGGTTTTATGACTTAAAACCCGCAGTGGATCGCCGTAACCCAGTTCACTCCAGAGCCGTTTTTCAAAGGCATGGGGATTATTGGCGATAAGATGGTTTGCCACCTTGAGGATGCGTCCGGTGGAGCGGTAATTCTGCTCCAGTTTGATCACTTGCAGACGGGCATAATCTTTTTGCAATTGCGCCAGATTTTCAGGCTGCGCGCCGCGCCACGCATAAATGGACTGATCATCATCACCGACGACGGTAAAGCGCCCCAAGGCCCCCGCGATTAATCTGACCAGCTGGTATTGAGTGATATTGGTGTCCTGATATTCATCGACCAGCAAATACTGGATTTTATTTTGCCATTTTTCCAAAACGGCGGGGTTTTGCTGAAACAGCAATACCGGCAGCAGAATCAAGTCATCAAAATCGACGGAATTATAGGCTTTTAAACTGCGGGTATATTCATTGTAAAGCCCGGCCGCAGGATGCTGTTCCGGGGTTGCTGACGTTAGGGCCTGTTCCGGGGTTACAAAGGCATTTTTCCATTGCCCGATTTGCTGGGCATAACGATCAGCATTGTCGATGTCACAGTCTTTTGCGCCATGACTGATCAGATTCTTCAGCAGCGTTTGTTTATCCTGTTCATCAAACAGCGTAATCGCGGCCTTATAAGCCAACACTTTATGCTCTTTACGCAAAATATCCAGCCCCAAAGCATGAAAGGTAGAGACCCGCAAGCCGCGAATCTGAGTATCATCGAGCAGTCTGGAAACCCGGCTTTTCATTTCCCGGGCGGCTTTATTGGTAAAAGTCACCGCCGCAATATGCCTCGCAGGCAAACCCTGCTTGACCAGATAAGCAATTTTTTCGGTAACCACCCGCGTCTTGCCGCTGCCTGCTCCGGCAAGCACTAATAAGGGGTGGTCTACCGCTTTAACAGCGGCTTGTTGTTGGGGGTTTAGTTTGGACATTAAGGGTTTAAGGTCGAATTAGCGTTGCTTAAGCCGGCAAAGACTATTGCAGTTATTTTGGGCAAGAAGGGTACAACCTGTTTCGCATCGGTCATACGCAATACGTTTGTACGCGCCATTATACCTATTTTTTAACGCCGGTTTTTGCGGTCCACTCGGCTCCTGAATCTATCCAGGCTTTGAGTAGCGCTATGTTTCGTTCGGAAAGTTTGTGTACAGCCGCCATAGACATATCTTTCCTTGTCCCGGAGACGATAGCGATTAACGGACTTATGGAACTCTGTCCAGGCAGAATAAGAGGATCTCGTCCATTACTACCGAAGAAATCTTCACTGCGATCAACACGAAAATTGGCTAAATGTTTTTGTGGACCATGGCATGACAGGCAATAGTTCTCAAATATCGGATAGACATCTTGCCAAAACTCAACATTCTCTTGACTGATACTACTCTGTACCGGGGCTGTGACTAAAGATTCATTAATCTGACTGATTTGCCCCCAGTGTCTTCCTCGCATTGGCCTGGCTGTTTCTTTAACACTAATTTGAGCAGCCCAGGCAAAAAGCGTAATCATGAGGATGACTACACTCGCTGTTAAGATGCCACTGCGGACTAGTGAAGGGTGTGCTGTTTTTACCAAATGGCAGCGTTTACCTATCACGGTAACTATCCAATTCCAATGCAGTACCAAATGAACAAGAAGTACCACCAAAAGCCCAAGACTGATCCAGAAATGGACTTCGCCCCACTGATGGCGGGTGTAACCCCACAAACTCAAGGTTTTATTGCTGCCGGGCGGCAACGGAAAATGCAGCAGGTAACCCGTCGCAATCATGCCAAGAAACAGAAATGCGGCGATTATGTCGATGATAATATTGGCAATTGTGCGATTCATATTGATGACTGGAAGTGATTTTTGTTGCGTGAATTAACTTTTATCAGGCCGCAGACCATAAAAACCTTGTTTAATTTACCCGAATACAGACGAATTTATTACATTCTCGCTAACCTGTAGCACACATAAACAAAAATACTGTTCGATTTATTGTCGTGTAAAATGTCTATACTGTTTATTCTGTACTGTTTTATAGTAGGAGATGGATGTGTTAAACGTTAAAACTCCATTTTTAATCGCCATATTATTATTGGGTGTATTTTCTGTGTGCTTTGCTAACCCGGTTGCATATAAATGGGCGATGGTAACTCAACCTGCAAAATCAGCTGATGGCGCTCAAAGCATCGGAACTTATAACGCCGGCTGTCTGAGCGGCGCGGTTGCTGTACCGGCTAATGGTACAGGTTATCAAATGATGCGTCTATCGAGAAAGCGATCATACGGCCATCCGGACTTAAAACGGTTTATTGAGAAACTGGGGCAAACCGTCACCGCCCAACATCTGGGCGTATTGCTCATCGGCGATTTGGGTCAGCCACGCGGCGGCCCAACTTTAAGTGGACATCGCAGTCATCAAACTGGACTTGATGTCGATATTTGGTTTCTTCTTTCGCCGCAAGCTGCAAGTCGCACCCTGGCAATTAATGAACGTGAAACCTGGAGCGCACCTTCAGTACTTGCCGGAAAATCCGATGCAATTGATTATACTCAATGGTCGCCGGCTAATGAAAAAATTCTTGAAGCTGCAGCGCGGCAACCTGAAGTTGACCGGATTTTTGTTAATCCAAGTATCAAACGTGAATTATGTAGCCGCAATACCACCCATGACTGGCTAAGAAAAATCCGGCCGTGGTGGAAGCATGACGATCACTTTCATGTACGGCTCAAGTGTCCAAAGAATAATAAAGACTGCCAGGGACAAGACCCGCTTCCTGAAGGCGATGGTTGCAATGCAAGCTTAGCCTGGTGGTTTTCGGAAGAAGCCAGGCATCCGAAAATCCCGTCAAAACCGCCAAAACCACAAATTCTGCCTGTTCTTTGTGATAGTGTTTTGAAAGACTAACAACATCGAGGTACTTGCAAAGCTTGTATATGGCTCTTTGAAGTACCTCCATCGATAAAACTAACCAGCTATAAGAGATTTTTCACTTGATGTTCAATCATCGAATCATAATGACGGCGCAAAGTAGAATCAGTCGGGCGCGGCGGCAACCGGGATTCAATCAAAGCCCGTAGATGAGTAAGATAATGCCTTCTTAACATGGAATCTTCAGGTAGTTTGAGTTTTTCCTGCTTAATCCCGGTTTCGACCGGTTCTATTACTGGTCCTGCTATTGCTTCGGGTTTCTGGACTTGCTGAACTAATGTTTTTTTATACTCTTCATAATGACAAACAAGGTGATCCATTGCGGCTTCGTCGCTTAAGCACTGCTCCATTTCAGCACTGATCATTGCATCGTAATGATGGGATAGAACTGAATCAGCCGGACGAGGTGACTTGAGCGATCCAATCATGGCTTGTACATTAGTCAGATAATGTCTTCGCAACATTGAATCTTCAGGAAGATTATTATATCTGTTTTCCGGCACCGGGCTGCCGTCTTATTTGTCTGTAGTTCTATAGAAGGATCAGTATCAAATACTGGCTCAACGGGTTGTATTGCTTCAGCATGCTGAATTTGAAGATCAGCATTAAATACGGGCTCATCGGCTTTTGGCTGTCCGGAAGGTTTGTTTTTAAGTCCGGTTTGAATAACTGGCTCATTGTCCGGTTTAATTTTCTGTGATTGCTTTGCCAATCCTGGAGTTCTATAGTCAATTGCGGGTTTTTCTTTTTTTGAAGCTCTTCTCCTCCATACCTCATAAATAACTAATATTATCAAAAGCAAGACAACCGCTGCTATTGCTACTTTAGGTTCGACCATAACGACTCTCCCGATTTTAAAAAGAAAATATTTCTTTGAGCTATTTTTTTATTTTTATCAAAATCAAGCTTATATCCTATACGAACCAATTTGGCAATATAAGTAACAAATCAATATTAACGTTTTCAATCTGATATCCGTAAATAAAGATAAATCGCCTCTTTTAGTTTCAGTCCTTACCGGTCATTGGCCGATTGAAGACTGGGCCCTCAAGGCCTCGTAAAGCTGCGCCGGGCCGAGCAAAATATCCCGCAAACCAATACGCACTTTTTCTGAATCCAGAGCCTGTTTGCTCATCGTGCCATGCGTCGTGTAGGCATCGATAATGGCATTCATCAATTCGGCCGAAAGATCAGGAGAGTTGGCAAACTGTTCCTTGGTATTGTTGGCCGCCTGCTGCGCCAGTATTTGCGATTCCAGCAACTTGCCTTTCAGGACATTGTTTACGTAAACGAGCCGGTCATCATCGGTCAGCTCGCCATGAAACAGGTCGTTGACCTTGGCGATAATCTCAAGCAAATAAGCCTTTTCCTTTTCCTGAACCGACCCGCTGCCAACATCGCTTATCGGCATTAACTTCGGATACTCGTCAGACCCCAGCGGCAAGCTGCGTTTCCCCGACTGTTTCAGGTTATGATGCGTCAAGATGACTTTTGAAAGATCGATGCCCTCCCGTTCCCGCCCGAATTCAAGCAACGGCAACAGCCGCTTGTAGAAAATAAAGCGCTTCTCGATAGCCGTATTGCCGTAATCGAAAATCTGCGACAAAAATGCATACAGCCGCTGGAATGCAGCCATGTCATGCTTGAACAGCAGGAGCGCATTCATTTCATTCTGTGCATCTTCGGCGGCTTTGCTGTCATTCTTGGCCTTGGCGGTTTTCAGCTTTTCCTGCGCTGACTTGTAACGCTGCAACAGCCGAGACACGACCGGCTCCAGTGCCGCCGTCAACTGGCTTTGTTTGGCTTGAGGATTAAATTCCACATCAACCACCAGGTTGACTTCAAATTCGTCGTAGCAACCGGCCGCATCCAGCTTCATGCGTAAATCAAAGACCAAATTCGGATCGGTGACATTAGCCAGCTCGGCGGTTTCATAATAGATTTTGAATGCGGCAAGAATTTCTTCGGGATCGTTGATAAAGTCCACCACATAAGTGGTGTCTTTTCCGGGATAACCACGATTCAGACGGGACAGCGTCTGTACCGCCGCGATACCCGCCAGCCGTTTGTCCACATACATGCCGCACAACAGAGGCTGGTCGAATCCGGTCTGGAACTTGTTGGCGACCAGCAGGATTTGATAGTCGCCGGTATCGAAAGCTTCGCGGATACCCTGTCCTTTCAGGTTCGGATTCATGGTCTTGCCGTTTTCGCTGAAAGGATCAGGGTCGGACTGTGCATCGTTCACTTCGCCGGAAAACGCCACCAGCGTGCCGATCGTGTAGCCTTGATGTATTGATCAATCGCCAGCCGCCAGCGCACCGCCTCCAGCCGGCTAGAGACGACCACCATGGCTTTGCCCCGGCCATTCAGCAGCGGGGCAATATTCTCACGGAAATGCTCGACGACTATCTGCACCTTTTGGCTGATATTGTAGGGATGCAGTTTGACCCAGCGCATCGGGGAGTCTCTATTTTTGAGTAAAGATTTCCCTTGCTCCCAGCGTGGAAATCCTCAAAAATACCGCGACAAATTAGATTGCTACGCAAGCCCCAGCCGTCCTGGTCACTCGATCGCCACCCAACAAGGGGATGGCTCACATGCTCTCCAATGACTCGACGCGATTTCGTAAAGCCTGCATTTCCACTACGCAAAAAACGCTCCGTGGAAACACATGCACTATCGCTTCTGGGGACTACTCGACTCCTGTCTCGCAGCGGATGCCTTTCAGCGCCTCGCTGCGCTCCACTTCCTTGTTATCCAGTTCTTTGCCGTTATGCGCCAGTTTGAACGCCAATTTATAAGGCGGGTAGTTTTTCAGCACGTCGAGTATAAACCCTTCCTCAATCGCCTGGCGCATCGAATAAACATGAAACGGCGCGGGCAAATTGTCGGCGCTCGCGGCTAAAGCCGGATTCGGTCGGCGGCCGAACAGCTCCAAAGTTTTGGCTTTCGGCGTGGCGGTAAAAGCCACATAAGTGATGCCGCTTGCCTGCTTCTAAATAAGTATGAAAACATACGCATTAGATAATTCGCTTTCCGTTGATAGGTTTTGCAACCTGCAACTGGAATCCTGGTTGAGCAGTTTCAACCGACAGGCGCAATCATATATATACGTTGCGCACCGGC